>NZ_JBVJMN010000058.1:0-55630 GCF_055584185.1 Streptomyces sp. NPDC104202
CTTTTTGGAAGGCAAAAACCACAAAAAAACCAAAAAAAACACCCCCCCCCCCCCCCCCCCCCCCCCCCCCCCTCCCTCTTCTCTCCCCCCCCCCCCCCCCCCCCCCCCCCCCCCCCCGCGTCAGCCGAGCCAGCAGCGGGTGACGGAGCCGTCCTCGACCTCGAAGTTGATGCGCCCGGAGAGGTACTCCATGGTGATGATCGAGCCGGGCGGCAGGGACCTGACGACGCTCCAGCCACGCGCCCTGGCGAGCTGCTCGGCGCCATCGGCGTCGAGGCCCACATAGGACTCGGGAGCGTCGCGGGGCGGTTCGGGAGTGCGTGACGTGGGTGACATGAACCTCACGTTAGTCCCTCGGCGGTCACGCTTGTGTCACAAGTTCTCGACATATGTTTGACACGCCGACCGTCACTCGGAGGGACCGTTTCCGGCCGATTCCCCGGTAATTCCGAACGGCCTCCTGAATTTTTCGCGCACCCTCCGAAAGCCGTGGTCCGGGCCTCCCCTCATTCCCGATTCCACGTCGAGACCCGGAATTGCGCCGGCGACGCGCACGCGAGCCGCCCACGGTTCCCTTACAGAATGCTTACGCTGGCCGAACGCCCGGAGACGCGGAGCCGGGAGGCGCGAGGCGGAGGCAGTGATGGGGACCGAGACAGCGACCGCGACCGTCGAATCGCCTCGGCAACGGCACGGCCGCGTCCTGATCGACTGGCTCACCACCACCGACCACAAGAAGATCGGCCACCTCTACCTGGCCACCTCGTTCCTCTTCTTCCTCCTGGCCGGACTCCTCGCGATGCTGATGCGCGCCGAGCTCGCCCGCCCCGGACTCCAGCTCGTGACGAACCAGGAGTTCAACCAGGCGTTCACCCTGCACGGCACGATCATGCTGCTGCTCTTCGCCACCCCCACCTTCGCCGGCTTCGCCAACGAGCTGGTGCCGCTCCAGATCGGCGCGCCCGACGTCGCCTTCCCCCGGCTGAACATGTTCTCGTACTGGCTGTTCCTCTTCGGCGGCCTGATGGTGGTCGGCTCACTGCTCACCCCGTCCGGCCCGGCCGCCTTCGGCTGGACCGCCTACGCGCCGCTGAACGGCCTGGAGCGGTCCCCCGGCGTCGGCGCCGACCTGTGGATCATGGGCCTCGCGCTCTCCGGCTTCGGCACCATCCTGACCTCGGTCAACTTCCTCGCCACCATCGTGGGGATGCGCGCGCCGGGCATGACCATGTTCCGGATGCCGATCTTCACCTGGAACGTCCTCTTCACCGCGGTCCTGGTGATCGTCGCCTTCCCGGTCCTCGCGGCGGCGCTGCTCGTCCTGGAGTCGGACCGGCGGCTGGGCTCGGTGGTCTTCCAGCCGGAGAACGGCGGGGCCCTGCTGTGGCAGCACCTCTTCTGGTTCTTCGGCCACCCCGAGGTCTACATCATCGCGCTGCCGTTCTTCGGGATCATCAGCGAGATCATCCCGGTCTTCGCCCGCAAGCCGATCTTCGGCTACGCGACGCTGATCGCGGCCACCATGGCGATCACCGGACTCTCGGTGGTGGTGTGGGCGCACCACATGTTCGCGACCGGAGCGGTGCTGCTGCCCTTCTTCTCGCTGCTGTCGTTCCTCATCGCGGTGCCGACCGGGGTGAAGTTCTTCAACTGGACCGGGACGATGCTGCGGGGCTCGCTCTCCTTCGAGACCCCCATGCTGTGGTCCGTCGGCTTCCTGGTGTCCTTCCTCTTCGGCGGACTGACCGGGGTGATCCTGGCCTCGCCGCCGATGGACCTCGCCGTCACCGACTCGTACTTCGTGGTGGCCCACTTCCACTACACGGTCTTCGGGACCGTGGTCTTCGCGACCTTCGCCGGCTTCTCCTTCTGGTGGCCGAAGTTCACCGGCCGGATGCTCGACGAGCGGCTGGGGAAGATCCACTTCTGGACCCTCTTCGTCGGCTTCCACCTGACGTTCCTGGTCCAGCACTGGCTGGGCGCGGAGGGCATGCCCCGGCGGTACGCCGACTACCTGGCCGCGGACGGCTTCACCACCCTCAACACCCTGTCGACGATCGGCGCGTTCCTGCTCGGCGCCTCCACCCTGCCGTTCCTCTACAACGTGTGGCGGACCTGGCGCTACGGGGCGAAGGTCGACGTCGACGACCCGTGGGGGTTCGGACGCTCGCTGGAGTGGGCGACCTCCTGCCCGCCGCCCCGGCACAACTTCGACGCCGTGCCGCGGATCCGGTCCGAGGCACCCGCCTTCGACCTGCACCACCCGGAGTTCGAGGCGTACGCCCGCATGCGCGTCACGAGCCCCCCGCCGACCCGCCTCCCGTCCCGTCGAGGGCGTGGGACAAGCGGTCCCGCAGAGCCCTGATCCGGTCCGTCAGCGCGGCCGGCTCGACCACCTCGAACGGGAAGCCCATCAGGGACACGTGGATCACCATCACGTCGAGGCTGTGCGCCCCCGTCCGCAGCAGACAGGCGTCCTCGCCGTCCGCCTCCAGGGTGCCGTCCATCGGCCCGACCACCGCGGCGGCCTCGGCGAGCGGGACGAGCAGCCGGACCGTCGCCCCGGCCGCGTACGCCGCGCCGGACACGCCCCGGGAGACGTAGGCGGCGAGGTCCTCGGCCGGGGGCTCGCGGGGCGGGAAGCGGGGGCCGTGGGGCGGGGCCGGCTCGACGCGGTCGGCCCGGAACGTCCGCCAGTCCTCCCGGTCCAGGTCCCAGGCGACCAGGTACCAGCGCCGCTCGCTGCACACCAGGCGGTGCGGTTCGACGGTCCTGCGGGTGGCGGCGCCGCCGTGGTCGCGGTAGGCGAAGCGGAGCCGCTCGCCGTCCCGGCAGGCGTTGGCGAGCTCGGTCAGGACCGCCGGGTCGACCCGCTCCTTCGGGGTGCGCAGCATCGGCACGGTGAAGGCGTTGAGCGCCGAGATCCGCCGCCGCAGCCGGCCCGGCAGGACCTGCTCCAGCTTGGCCAGGGCGCGCACGGAGCTCTCGCCGATGCCCTCGACGCCCTGGCCGGCGGCGGCCCGCAGGCCGACGGCGACGGCCACGGCCTCCTCGTCGTCGAGGAGCAGCGGCGGCAGCTCGGCGCCGGCCCCGAGCTGGTACCCGCCGCCGGTGCCGGGGCTGGCGTGCACGGGGTAGCCGAGCTCCCGCAGCCGCTCGACGTCGCGCCGCACGGTGCGCGAGGTCACCCCGAGCCGTTCGGCGAGGTCGGGGCCGGACCACTCGCGGTGGGCCTGGAGCAGCGAGAGCAGGCGCAGCAGCCGCGCGGAGGTCTCCAACATGGCGCCGAGTCTGCCAGCAGCCCCACCCGGCCGGCTCGTGGACCGCCCGCCTCCCCCTGGCGGCCCGTCAGCGGAAGCGGCGGACGAGCCGGCCGGCCCTCGCCTTCTCGGCGTAGACCGCGTCGACGACCCGGCCCACCGTCCGGTGGAGCCGGGCCCGGGCCGCGGGATGGGTGCGCCGGGACGCGCCCCGGTCGACGAGTTCGGCCCAGAGGGCTTCGTGCCGGGCCGCGATCCGGCCGGGGTCGAAGCGCTCGGAGGCCGCCAGCGCCGCCCGCGCCGTCGTGGCCCGCAGCTCCTCGTCCTCGACGAGGCCCCGCAGGGCGCGGGCGAACGCGGCGACGTCGTCCACGGGGACGAGGCGTCCGTCGACGCCGTCCTCGATGATCTCGCGCGGGCCGTTCGGGCAGTCGGTGGAGACCACGGGCAGCCCGCAGCGCATCGCCTCCACGATCGTCATGCCGAAGGACTCGCGCTGGGAGGTGACCGCGGCGATCGAGCCCTTGGCCCACTCCGGTTCCATCGGGGTCACCGACCCCATGAGGAAGGCCTGTCCCCCGAGTCCCCGCTCCTCGATCCGCCGGGCCAGCGGGCGCCGGAGGTCCTGGACGGCGTCGCCGGAGCCGTAGATCCGCAGCTTCCAGTCCGGGTGGTCGGCGGCGACCTGGGCGAAGGCGTCGATGAGGACGTCGTACCGCTTCACCCGGGTCAGCCGGCCGGCCGCGACGACGGTCCGCGCGGCGGGGTCGGCGGGCGGCAGCGGGGAGGCGGGCACGCTGTTGGGCACGGACTCGACGCGTACGCCGGGCAGGTCCAGCCTCCGGTAGGCGCGGGCGTCGGCCTCGGTCACGGTCGTGACGGCGTCGAGGAGCGCGTACTCGTGGGCGATGTCGCGGCGCAGCCGGTAGCTGTGCCCGTCGAGTATCAGGTGTTCCTGGCCGACGAGCACCGGCCCGCGCCGGGCCTGCCGGGCGAGGTGCACGTTGAGCCCGGGACGGGTGGCGACGAGGACGTCGGCCTCGACGCCGCGCAGGTGCTCCCCGATCCGCGCGTCGGTCAGGGCGCTGTACTGCTTCCAGCGTCCGTCGCCGCGCGGGAAGACCTGCGCCGGGCGGTGGAAGTCGGGGTGGTCGCCGTCATATCCCGGGCTGTCCGCGCGCAGGTCGACGAGGTGACGCAGGGTCACCCCCGCGGGGAGGTCCAGGATCGGCCGGTCGCGGTGGCGGAAGACCGAGACGATCTCGACCTCGTGGCGTTCCGCCAGGTTCTCGGCGAGGGTGAACGTGGTCCGGATCGTCCCGCCGTAGTGATAGCCGTTGTGAAGCAGAAAGGAGATGCGCATCGCGCTGCCGGTTCCCCCCGGTTCGGACATGTGATCGGTCGATCGACTGTACTGCCGGGGCCGGACGGCGCTCACGGGCGGTAGCCGAGCTGGGGGACGACGGCGCAGTTCTCGGTCATCTCGCCCTGGGTCACCCAGCCCCGGCCGTTCTCCCAACGGGCCACGGAGAGACAGGTGTTCCGGGTCGCCGGAGGGGTCGCCAGGTGCTCGAAGCGGACCGGGAGCAGCAGCCCGCGCGCAGTGTACGGCTGCGGACGGTTGACGAAGTCCTCGACGCACGCGCGCGTGAGGCGCTCGCCGGCGGCGAGGCAGGAGCGGGCCGCGTCGGTGAACCACATGGCCGCCGCCCACCCCTCCAACTGCCACTGGGTGAGCGGCCGCTGCCCCATGGCCGCGCGGAACGCGCGGACGGCGGGGTCGCCGGTGTCCTGGTGGTTGCGGCTGGCGCCCGTCACCCAGAGGGAGTTCAGACAGCCGGAGGCGCGGGCGTAGTCGCGGGCGACGGACGAGGACCAGTTCTGCACGTTGGTGACCTTGGCTGCGACCCGCACGCCGAGGGACTCCATCGCCTCGCAGAGCCGCACGTTGCCGTGGGTGTCCATCGCGTCGAAGAGGAGGTCGACCTTGCGGTCGCGCAGATCGGCGGCGACCGCGCGGAAGTTGGGCAGCGCGAAGTCCACCTGCTCGTCGACGACCCGGTAGCCCTCGGCCCGCAGCCCGTCCGCGACCAGCCGGGCGTACGCGGCGGAGGCGGCCTGGTTGTAGGAGACGACGGCCGCGGTCCTGGCACCCAGCTCCTTCTCGAACCAGCGGTAGACCTCGGTGCCGCCGTAGAGCGTCCCGTTCCAGCCGGGCGTGCCGGTGCGCGGGGCGGAGCTGCCGTAGATGCCGTAGAGGTGGGGATAGGTGTCGTAGGCCGGGGTCAGGGGCTGCCCGCCGATGTCGGGGACACCGGCCCGGGAGACGAGCGGCGCGCCCGCGTAGTCCAGGGCGGTGGTGGCGACGAGCGCGAAGACCTTGCGCTCGTCGACCAGCCGGTGCACGCACGCGTTGTTGCCGACGCCGCTGCCGCCGTCGTCGCAGGTCTCGACCTCGACGTGGCGTCCGTCGAGCCCGCCGCCGCGGTTGAGCGCGTCGAAGTAGGCGCGGGCCCCGTCGCGCGGTCCGGTGAACGCCTGGCCGCCGACCGGGCTGGTGGCGCTCGTGATGATCCCGATCCTGAGCGGCTCACCGCCGGAGGGGGTGGCGGTGGGCCGCGTCTGGAAGGCGCGTTCCGGGAGCCGGCTGCCGCACCCGGCGAGCAGGGCGAGCAGCACGGCCAGGAACAGCGCCGCGGCCGCCTCAGCAGCCCGGAACGGTGACACCGCTCAGCTCGACGAGGCCGCACAGGGTCTTCACGGACACCTTCCAGGTGTCGTTCTGGAGGATCGACGTGCCCTGGGAGCCGGTCAGGGCCGGGGATCCGCCGACCATCAGGTCGTAGGTGACGTTCGCCTCGGTGGCCGAGGTGAAGTCGACGCCGGTGACCTTCGCCGAGGTCATGGCGGCGTTCTTGTCGGCGGCGAAGGCGGCCAGCACCGGCCGCAGCTGCTCGCCGTTCTCCAGGAGCCCCACCTTCTCGGCGGTCGGGGTCGCGGGCGCGAAGAACGCCGTCCAGTTCCTGGTGATCTCCGCCTTGGCGGCGACCGGATCGGCGGGCCCCGTGGAGCCGGGCGACTGCTCGGTGACCCCGGGCGACGGGCTCGTCGAGGTGCCGCCGGAGGAGTCGCCGTCGTCCGAGCAGCCCGCGAGAGCGGGTGCCAGGGCGAGGACGGCGACGGCCCCGAGGGCCACGAGGCGGGAGCGTCCGCCGGGTCGTTCGACAACCATCCGCCTCACCACCGCGTGTCATGCCCGCGTGAACGGGCTGATGTTTCCAGGGTGGGACGGATCGGGGCATAGTGCAAGGAAAGGAGGAAGCCGACGTTTCGGGCGTGGCATCGACGGCGAGGAGGTCCCGTGCCGACATCCCGGACCCTGCTCTGGAGCGGTCTCGCGGCCGCCGCCGCCGGCGCGGTGCTGTGCGTCCTCGGCTGGTACGGGATCTCCGGAGAGCGGTTCGCCGAGCGCCAGCTGCCCTATCTGGCCTCCTGCACGGTCCCGGGCGCGGCCCTGGTCGTGGCCGGCGCCGTGCTCACCGGAACGGCGGCGCTGCTCTCCGTACGCACGCCCGGTGCCGCGCCCCCCGGGCCGCCGGAACCCGAACGGGCGGAGCCTCTCCCGCCCGCCGACGACGGGCCGCCGCTGCGCGTCCCCGGCGGCACGCTCGCCCACCGCCCGGACTGCCCCCTGGTCGCGGGCAAGCCGGAGGCGACCGAGGCGGGCGCCGCCGGCCTCGACCCCTGTCCGGTGTGCGAGCCGTGGCCTCCCTGACGTACGAGCTGACGCTCGCCGGCCTCGCGGTCGGCAGCGCCGCCGCGCTCACCGGCATCGGCCTGATCGTCACCCACCGCGCGACCGGGGTCCTGAACCTCGCCCACGGCGCCGTGGCCATGATCTGCGCCTACGTCCTGCGGCAGCTGGTCGTCGAGTGGGGCTGGCCGCTGCCGCTCGGCGCCCTCGCCACGCTCCTGGTGGTCGCCCCGTGCCTCGGGCTCGTCCTGGAGCGCGGGATCTTCCGGCCCCTCGCGCTCCTCGGGCAGAACCCGGCGCGGACCCTGGTGGCCTCCATCGGCGTCTTCGTCCTGCTCGTCGGGGCAGCGGTGCTGCTGTGGGGCCCGGGGGCGCGGGACGACGCGCCGGTCCTCCTCGGCGACGACCCGTGGGCCCAGCTCGGGGCGGTGGTGGCCCTCGCCTGCCTGGTGGGGGCGGTGACCCGGTGGACCCGGTTCGGCCGCGAGCTGCGGGCGGTGGTGGACAACCGCCCGCTCGCCGTGACCTCGGGGATCGACGCGGACCGGGTCGCGGCGGCCGGATGGGCCTTCGGCTCGTTCACGGCCGGGCTCACCGGCGTGCTGCTCGCCCCCTACGTGCGCCTGGACCCGTACGGGATGCCGCTGCTCGTCCTGGAGGTGATCGCGGTAGCCGTGATCGCCCGGATGCGCTCGCTGCCGGTCGCGGTGGCGGCGGCCCTCGCCCTCGGGGTCGCCCAGGCCCAGCTCACCCGGCTCCACCCCGAGGGGTGGGCGGAACCGCTGGTGCAGGCCGTCGGGGCGAACCTGTTCGTGGTGGCGCTCCTGGTGGCGGCCCTCGTCCTGCCCGGCGTCGGCGGCAGGGGCCGGGACGCGCTGCCACCGCCCGCCCCGGCCCCGCGGGTGCCGGCCGGTCTCCGGGTCGTGGTGGGCGTCCTGCTGCTCCTCCCCCTCGGCTTCGCGGGCTCCGACCTGCACACGGCGGTCCAGGTGCCCGCGCTGGCGGTGATCCTGCTGTCCCTCGTCGTGGTGGCGGGCCGGGGCGGCCAGATCGCCCTCGGCCAGGCCGCGTACGCGGGCCTCGGCGCCCTCTTCACCGCCCTGCTCGCGACGGCCGGCGTACCGGCCCTGGCCGCCTTGGCGCTCGCGGTGCCCCTGGTGGCCGTGGCGGGCCTGCTGACGGGCGGACCGGCGATCCGGCGCCACGGCCTCGCCCTGGCGCTCGCGACCCTCGCGGTCGGGGTGGCCGTCAGCCGCTTCGTGCTCACCCAGCCCTACGCCACCGCCGGCCTGTCCCTCGACCGCCCGGCCGGCCTCTCCGACGACCGCGCCTTCTACGCCCTGGAACTGGTCGTCCTGGCCGGCTGCCTGACCCTGGTCGCCGCCCTGCGCAGGGGCCGCACGGGCCGCGCCCTCGCCGCGCTGCGCGACCACGAACCGGGCGCCGAGGCCGCGGGCGTCCCCGTCGGCGGCCTCAAGCTCCTCTCCTTCGTCCTGGGCGCCGCCCTCGCCGCCCTCGGCGGCGGCCTCCTCGGCCTGGGCCTGCGCGCCTTCGACCCGGAGGCGTACGACCCCGTCCGCGGCCTCCTCTGGTTCGCCGCCGTCCTCGCGCTCGGCGCCGACAGCCTCCTCACCCCGCTGGTCGCCGCCGCCCTCCTCGTCACCCTCGACGCCGGACCCCACGCCGGGGCCGCGGCGGCCCTCGTCGGCGTCCTCACCGCGTTCACCGGCCGGCTGCCGCCGCTCACCACCCTGCTGCCCCGGGCGGGCCCCCGGCGCCCCCCGCCCCGGACGCCGTGGGCCCCGGCGGCGTCCGCACGCCGGGTGCCGGGCCGGACCCGCCCGCGCGCCCCCACGGCGCCGGCCGAGCCCCCCGCGGCCCCGGCCGCGCCCCGTCTGTGCGCGCACGACCTCACCCTCACCTACCCCGGCGGGACCACCGCCCTGCGCCACGTCACGCTCGGTCTCGCCCCGGCCCGCGTCACCGCGCTCGTCGGCCCCAACGGCGCCGGCAAGAGCACGCTCTTCGACTGTCTCGCCGGGACCCTGCGCCCCCGGCGCGGCCAGGGCACGGTCACGCTCGACGGCACGGACATCACGGGGCGGCCGGCCCACGCCCGGACCCGGCTGGGCATCGCCCGCACCTTCCAGCGGCTCGCCGTCTTCCCGTCGCTCACCGTCGAGGAGAACGTGCGCCTCGGCGGGGAACAGGGCCACGGCGGACCGGACGCGGCCGCCGTCGAGGGCGCGCTGCGGCTGCTGGGACTGGCCGGAGCCGTGCGGCAGCGGCCCGCGGGGGAGCTGCCCACCGGGGCCCTGCGCCGGGTGGAGATGGCCCGCGCGCTCGCGGGCCGGCCGCACATCCTCCTCCTCGACGAACCCGCCGCCGGACTGGACGCCGACGAGACGGCCGCGCTCGCCCGGATCCTCGCCGCGCTCGCCGCGGACGGCCTGACGGTCCTGGTCGTCGAGCACGACCCGGACCTCGTCGCCGGGATCGCCCACACCGTGCACACCATGGAAGGGGGCCGGCTCCTGTCATGAGCGTCGAGATGGCGCTGTGCGCCGCCCGCGTCCGCTACGGCCCCCTGGAGGCCCTGCACGGCCTCGACCTGCCCGTCCCCACCGGGACGGTCACGGTGCTCCTGGGGCGCAACGGCGCGGGCCGGACGACGGCCCTGCGCGCCCTCGCCGGCACGGTCCGGCTCTCCTCCGGCCGGGTGCTGTGGCGGGGCGCCGACGTGACCCGGCTCCCGGCGTACGAGCGGGCCCGCCGCGGGCTCTGCCTCGTACCGGACCTGCGGGCGGTGTACGAGGGACTCACCGTCGCCGAGAACCTCGCGCTCCTCGCCCCCGGCCCCGCCGGCCCGGACCCGTACCCCGAGCTCCGGCCCCTGCTGCCCCGGACCGCCGGCACCCTCTCGGGCGGGGAGCGCCGGATGCTGGCGCTGACCCGCGCCCTGCGGGCACGCGCGCGCGTGGTGCTGGTCGACGAGCCGTCGCTCGGCCTGGCGCCGCCGGTCGCGGCCCGGACCTACCGGCTGCTCGGGGAGCTCGCCGTACGGGACGGGGCGGCCGTGGTCCTGGCCGAGCAGCGGGTACCGGACGCGCTGCCGCCCGGCACGCTCGTGCACGAGCTGCGGCGCGGCTCCCGCGCGGCGAGCGGGGAGCCGGCCGAGTTCACCTGAGGGGCTCCGGCGGAGCGCCCGCGGGGTCAGAGCGGGGCGATCCGCAGCATGGTGCCGACGACGATCCGGTTCGGGTCGGCCCCGATGACGTCCCGGTTCGCCTGGTACAGCGCCTGCCAGCCGCCCTTGACCGCGAACCGCCGGGCGATCGAGCCGAGCGTGTCCCCGGGCTGGACGGTGTGGACCCGCCCGCTCAGGCCGTAGCGCTTGGAGCAGACGGGCCACGCGCCCCAGCCCTGGGTGCGCAGCACCTCCTCCGCGACGGTGATCTGCTGCTGCCGGGTCGCCAGGTCGGCCCGCGGCGCGAACCGCAGGCCGCCGTGCTCGACCCAGGTCGGCTGCCAGAACTGCAGCCCGCCGTAGAAGCCGTTGCCGGTGTTGGTGTTCCAGCGCCCGCTGGACTCGCACGCGGCGACGCACCCCCACGGCCACTGGTCGGCGGCGCAGGCGTAGGCGGGCACGGAGGCCGCCCCGCGGAGCGCCTCCGAGACCTCCCGGAGCGCGGCGGTGGCCTCGGAGACCGCGTCGGGCACGTCCCGGACCGCGGCCTGTCCGTCCCGTGCCGCGTCGGGCACGTCCCTGACGACCGCGTCGGACCGGCTCCCGACCGCGTCGGACGCGTCCCCTGCCCGGGCGGGCGCCGGGGCCAGGGTCAGGAGCGCGGCCGCGGACGCCGCCACGAGGGAACCGGCAGTCCAAAATCGGATCTTCGACATCGACGCAGGCTAGGCAGGGGCGGACGCCGCCGAACCGTGCCGCGCGGAACACCGTGCACACCCCACCCGGTCGGAGTCACCGGCCCCGGCGCGCCCCGCCGGCCGGACCGCCGCACGCGCCTCTGGCAAGTTGCCCCGCTTCCACGCGTGACCCCGGCCGAGCCTGACCCGTTGAACTCGTCATGAGACGCCCGGCAACGGGCCGGCGTCCCCCCGTACCGAGTCCCAGGGAGCCCCCCGTGCCGCGCATGCTCGACGTCAGCGAGGACGTACGCGCCGAGATCGGCGACGAAGAAGCGGACCGGCTGGTCGCCGGCGACAACGCCCCGGGCAGCTACGACTGCACCTCCTGCCGCACGCCGGGCGACTCCGACCAGGAGCGCACCAGCACGGTCCTGTTCGTCGGCGACGAGACCGCGGTCCTCGCCTTCGCCCACGCCAGCTGCATCCCGTCGCAGGTCGTCCGGGTCGCCGAGGAGCAGCTCCAGGGCGCCGTCGCCTCCATCACGGCCTCGGACACCGCCGACGCGCTCAGCGCCGCCCACCCCGAGCAGGCCGTGCTCGGCGTCACCAGCGGTCTCGTCCTGATCGAGGGCGAGCTGCACCCGGCGCTGGTCGTGGAACCGACCGCGCCGGTCGCCCGTCCGGGATCGGACGGCCTCGTCGACGAGTTCCTGCCGCTCCTGGCCGACCAGGGCTTCCAGCAGGTGATGAGCCTCGACGAGCGGCCCGCGGTGCTGCCGGGCTGGTCCGTCCTGGTCGCGATGGGCCAGCTGCACTCCGTGCTCCAGCCGGGCCCCGGCGGCGCCGGACAGGCCGCCTGGTGGCAGGCGCACCAGCCGCTCCAGGTCACCGACGGCTGGCGCGCGGCGGCCAACAAGTCGCACATGGTGCTGGTCTTCGCCGCCCCGGTCGGCTCGATCGGCCAGCAGCCGCGCGAGGACCTGCTCCGGGACGCCCTGGAGAAGGCCGCGGCGAACGGCCGGCTGGTCGCCGCCGCGATGCCGCTGGCCGGCACCTGATGGAGGACGGCCGGCCGGCCATAGGGCGGGCGCGGGTCCCGGGAAAGCCGAAGGACCCGGCGTCCGCCGGCGGCCCGACCGTACCCCGCCCCCGGCGGGCTCCTCTTTCGGAGAGCCGCCCGCATCCGACGGGCGGCAGGGTCGTTGGCACGTACGTGCACGCATACGACCCCTTCCTCCAGCCGTATCCGAGTCAGATCCCGGCCATGCGCCCCGCGCAGGACGTGACGGCGGGCGGTTCGCCCACGCCGATCTACGACGCCCTGTACTCGGAGTTCCGCAGGTCGTTCCGCACGCTGCCGGGTGACCGCAGCGGCGAGGAGGAGCTGACCTTCCGGGCCTTCGGCACGGCCGCGGGCGGATACGGACACGGGCAGGGGCACCGGCACGCGGCGCATCCGACGGCCTGGTCGGCGCAGCTTCCGCAGCCCTATCCGCCGGCGCAGGCGGCGCTGCCACCCGGCCCCCGCAGGGGGCTGTAGGGGCCGGGACGGGGGAACGGCCGAGGGCCGGGGCGACGAAGCCCCGGCCCTCGGCCGTTCCCGCGCGCGGGAGCTACTTCTTGCGGCTGCGCTTCTCGCGGACGCGCACCGAGATGTGGATCGGGGTGCCCTCGAAACCGAACTCCTCGCGCAGACGGCGCTCGATGAAGCGGCGGTAGCCCGCCTCCAGGAAGCCCGAGGCGAAGAGCACGAAGCGCGGCGGCTTGGTGCCGGCCTGCGTGCCGAAGAGGATGCGGGGCTGCTTGCCGCCGCGGACCGGGTGCGGGTGGGCGGCGACGATCTCGCCGAGGAAGGCGTTCAGCCGGCCCGTGGGGACGCGGGTCTCCCAGCCGGCGAGGGCGGTCTCGATCGCCGGGACCAGCTTCTCCATGTGGCGGCCGGTCTTGGCGGAGACGTTGACGCGGGGCGCCCAGGCGACCTGCTGCATCTCGGTCTCGATCTCGCGCTCGAGGTAGTAGCGGCGCTCCTCGTCGAGCTCGTCCCACTTGTTGTAGGCCATGACGATCGCGCGGCCCGACTCGACCGCCGTCGTGATGATCCGCTGGTCCTGGACCGAGATGTTGTCGGTGGTGTCGATGAGGATGACGGCCACCTCCGCCTTCTCGATGGCCGCGGCGGTCCGCAGCGAGGCGTAGTAGTCCGCGCCCGCCTGGAGGTGGACCTTCTTGCGGATGCCGGCGGTGTCGACGAACTTCCACGTCACGCCGCCGAGCTCGATCAGCTCGTCGACCGGGTCGCGGGTGGTGCCGGCCAGCTCGTTGACGACGACGCGGTCCTCGCCGGCCACCTTGTTCAGGAGGGAGGACTTGCCGACGTTCGGGCGGCCGATGAGGGCGATGCGGCGCGGGCCGCCGACGGCGGCGCCGAAGCGCTGCTCCGGGGCCTCCGGCAGCTTGCGCAGGACCTCGTCGAGGAGGTCGCCGGTGCCGCGGCCGTGCAGGGAGGAGACGGGGAACGGCTCGCCGAGGCCCAGGGACCACAGCATCGCGGCGTCGGCCTCGCCGGACTGGCCGTCGACCTTGTTCGCGGCCAGCACGACCGGCTTGCCGGCGCGGCGGAGCAGCCGGACGACGGCCTCGTCGGTGTCGGTGGCGCCGACGGTGGCGTCCACGACGAAGAGGCACGCGTCGGCGGCCTCGATCGCGTACTCGGCCTGGGCGGCGACGGAGGCGTCGATGCCGAGGACGTCCTGCTCCCAGCCGCCGGTGTCGACGACCTTGAAGCGGCGGCCGGCCCACTCGGCCTCGTACGTGACGCGGTCACGGGTGACGCCCGGCTTGTCCTCGACGACGGCCTCGCGGCGGCCGATGATGCGGTTCACCAGGGTCGACTTGCCGACGTTCGGGCGGCCGACGACGGCGAGGACGGGGAGCGGGCCGTGCCCGGCCTCCTCGATCGCGCCCTCGACCTCGTCGACGTCGAAGCCCTCTTCCGCGGCGAGCTCCATGAACTCCGCGTACTCGGCGTCGCCAAGTGCCCCGTGGTCGTGCTGGTCGTTCATGAAGTCCGTTCCTTGATCATTCGTGGTCGGTGGGTACCCCGGCGGCGGGGCCCACTACTGAAAGTCTCGCTCAGCGCCCGGTGAGGCGCCTGGCGTTTTCCAGGTGCGCGGTGAGCCGCCCCTGGATCCGTACGGTGGCCTCGTCCAGCGCCTTGCGCGTGCGCCGGCCGGAGCCGTCGCCCGCCTCGAAGGCGTCACCGAAGACGACGTCGACCCGGCCGCGCAGCGGAGGCAGCGCCTTGACCAGCCGTCCCCGGCGGTCGGTGCTTCCCAGGACCGCGACCGGGACGATCGGCGCCCCGCTGCGGACCGCGAAGTAGGCGAGGCCCGCGCGCAGCGAGGCGAAGTCTCCCTCTCCCCGCGTGCCCTCGGGGAAGATCCCGAGGACGCCGCCCTGCTCCAGGACGCCCAGGGCGTTGCCTATCGCGGTGCGGTCCGTGCTGTGGCGGTCCACCTTCAGCTGCCCGATGCCCTCCAGGAAGCTGCCGAGCGGACCGACGAACGCCTCCTTCTTGATCAGGAAGTGCACGGGGCGCGGGGCGGTGCCCATCAGCATGGGGCCGTCGATGTTGTGCGCGTGGTTGACGGCGAGGATGACGGGGCCGGAGGCCGGCACCCGCCAGGCGCCCAGGACGCGCGGCCTCCAGAAGCCGTACATCAGCCCGATGCCGATACGGCGGCCGACGGCGGCGCCCTTGCCGGAGGGCAGGGTCACTTCGCGGCCGCCCTCTTCTCGTCCACCAGGGTGACCACGCACTCGATGACCTGGTCGAGGGTCAGGTCGGAGGTGTCCACCTCGACGGCGTCCCCGGCCTTGGCCAGCGGAGAGGTCTTGCGGCTGGAGTCGGCCGCGTCCCGCTTGATCAGGGCCTCCCTCGTCGCCTGCACGTCGACGCCCTTGAGCTCGCCGGAGCGGCGCGCGGCACGGGCCTCGGGCGAGGCCGTGAGGAAGATCTTCAGGTCCGCGTCCGGCAGCACCGTGGTCCCGATGTCCCGGCCCTCGACGACGATGCCCTGCTCGGCGCTCCGCGCGATGGTCCGCTGCAGCTCCGTGATGAGCGTCCGCACCTCGGGGACGGCGCTCACGGCGCTCACCTTCGAGGTGACCTCCTCGGTGCGGATCGCCACGGCGGCGTCCGCGCCGTCGACCGTGATCGTCGGCCGCGACGGGTCCGTGCCGGAGACGATCACCGGCTTCCCGGCGGCGTTCGCCACCGCCTCCGCGTCCTGCACGTCCACGCCGTTGCTGATCATCCACCACGTGATCGCCCGGTACTGCGCACCGGTGTCCAGGTAGCTCAGCCCCAGCTTGGCGGCGACCGCCTTCGAAGTGCTCGACTTGCCCGTGCCGGAGGGCCCGTCGATGGCGACGATCACGGATTCCACGGTGGGAACACCTTCCTGGGGGTGAGTGGCGGTGCCCTGCGGCATGCGGGCACCCCCACAAGGTTACCGAGTCCCCGACCCCCCTCGCCCCCGCCCCGTCCTCCCCCGAGGCCGGGCGACCGTCCCGCCCCGCGAGCGCCGGGCCGGGCCCACCCGCCGT
The DNA here is from genome assembly GCF_055584185.1 of Streptomyces sp. NPDC104202. Classification (NCBI taxonomy): domain Bacteria; kingdom Bacillati; phylum Actinomycetota; class Actinomycetes; order Kitasatosporales; family Streptomycetaceae; genus Streptomyces; species Streptomyces sp. NPDC104202. The sequence continues at coordinate 15,490 of NZ_JBVJMN010000058.1, forward strand.
GCGGGACCGATGCCGTCGCGGGAGGGGTCAGGAGGTGCGGAGGGACCAGCCTCGTTCCTGGAGGGCGGTGGAGAGGAGCGGCGCCGCGGACGGCTCGACCATGAGCTGGACGAGACCGGCCTGCTGCCCCGTCGCGTGCTCGATGCGGACGTCCTCGATGTTGACCCCCGCACGGCCGGCGTCGGCGAAGATGCGGGCCAGCTCGCCGGGCTGGTCGCTGATGAGGACGGCGACGGTCTCGTAGACGGTGGGGGCGGCGCCGTGCTTGCCGGGGACGCGGGCGCGCCCGGCGTTCCCGCGGCGCAGGACGTCCTCGACGCCCGCAGCGCCGTCGCGGCGCTTGTCCTCGTCGGAGGACTGGAGGGAGCGGAGGGCGCGGACCGTCTCGTCGAGGTCGGCGGCGACGCCGGAGAGGACGTCGGCGACGGGGCCGGGGTTGGCAGAGAGGATGTCGATCCACATGCGGGGGTCCGAGGCGGCGATGCGGGTGACGTCGCGGATGCCCTGCCCGCAGAGGCGTACGGCGGACTCGTCGGCCTCCTGGAGTCGGGCGGCGACCATGGAGGAGACGAGCTGGGGCGTGTGGGAGACGAGGGCGACGGCCCGGTCGTGGGCGTCGGCGTCCATGACGACGGGGACGGCGCGGCAGAGCGCGACCAGTTCCAGGGCGAGGTTGAGGACCTCGGTGTCGGTGTCGCGGGAGGGGGTGAGGACCCAGGGCCGGCCCTCGAAGAGGTCGGGGGTGGCGGCGAGCGGGCCGGACCGCTCCTTGCCGGCCATGGGGTGGGTGCCGATGTACGCGGTGAGGTCGAGGCCGCGGCCTTCGAGTTCGCGCTGGGGTCCGCCCTTGACGCTCGCCACGTCGAGGTAGCCGCGGGCGAGCCCGGCGGTCATGGCGTCGGCGAGGGTGGCGGCGACGTGCGCCGGGGGGACGGCGACGATGGCGAGGTCGACGGGGCCTTCGGGGGCCTCGTCGGTGCCGGCGCCGAGGGCGGCGGCCGTGCTGGCGCGCGCCGGGTCGTGGTCGCGGAGGTGGACGGTGACGCCGCGGCCCGCGAGGGCGATCGCGGCGGAGGTGCCGATCAGTCCGGTTCCGATGACGAGCGCTGTTCTCACTGGGCGATGTCCTTGCGCAGGGCGGCCGCGGCGCCGAGGTAGACGTGCGCGATCCGGGACTTGGGCAGTTCGGTCTCGACGTGGGCGAGGAGCCGGACGACCCTCGGCATCGCCCCCTCGATGTCGAGCTCCTGTGCGCAGATCAGGGGGACGTCGACGATCCCGACGTGCCGGGCCGCGGCGGCGGGGAAGTCGCTGTGCAGATCGGGCGTGGCCGTGAACCAGATGCTGATGAGGTCGTCGTGGGTGAGCCCGTTGCGGGTGAGGACGGCGGTCAGCAGCTCCTCGACCCGCTCGCGCATGTGTCCGGCTTCGTCCACGTCGAGCTGGACGGCTCCTCGGACCGCTCGTACCGCCACGTCGTGCTCCTTCGCCTGCGTCAAGTGCTCCGATCAGCCTAGTCAGCGGTGGGGGCGGCGCGTCGCGGCGCCCGCTCTCCGAGACGTACGGGCCGGAGTGCGGGCGCCGGGGCCGTTCGGGGCCGACGTCGCCGGGTCAGAGCTGCTGCCGCCGGATGATGTCCTCCAGGGAGCCGCTCTGGGGCAGCGAGCCGTCGGGGGTGAGCTTGTCGACGGCCTGGGGCAGCGACTGGGCGATCTCGTCGGCGGCCTGCTGCGGGCTGACTCCGGCTTCCTCCGCGACCTTGCGGAGGGTCTCGTCGGGGAGGGCCTCGGCGATCTGGGCGCCGCTGACGGGCTGGTTGTCGCCGGTGCCGACCCAGGACTGGGCCTGGTCGACGAGGCCGGACCTGGTCAGCATGTCGAGGAGGCCGCCGAGCGGGTTCGCGCCGTCGCCGCCCGCGGCGCCGCCCTTGCCGCCCGCGAGGGCGCCGATCAGGGAGCCGAGGATGCCGCCGGCGCCGCTGCCGCCGCCCTGTGCGCCGCCTCCGAGGAGACTGCCGAGGAGACTGCCGAGGTCGTTTCCCGCCATGGTCCTGCCTTTCGTCCGGTTCGGAACACGCTCAATGTCACCCGAACCGGGGCGTACCGCCACTCGGCGTACATCCGGCGAGGCGGGGCACAGCGGGCGGGGCGGGGAAGCCGGGCGGGGCGGGGTACAAAGGGCGGATGCTGCTGCACGTCGTACCGCTGGCCGACTGGTCCGCCTCCCCCGATGCCCCGTACGCCCCGCCGTCGCTCGCCGCCGAGGGGTTCGTCCACTGCTCGGCGGACGAGGCGACGGCCCTGGCGATCGCCGACGCCCACTACCGGGACGTGCCCGGTCCGCTCCTGGTGCTGGTGATCGACGAGGCGCTGCTCGGCGGCGAGGTCCGCTGGGAGGGATCGGGGGACGTCCTCTTCCCGCACGTGTACGGCCCGGTGGAGCGGGCCGCGGTGACGGCGGTGCGGGAGGTGCGGCGGGACCCGGACGGCCGTGCGAGGGAGCTGGTCCCCCGGGCGTAGGCGTGTTGCGGTGGTCCGGCGGCGGCCCGGCGCCAAGCTGGGCCGTATGACTTCACGCGCCACGAACCGCCGTACCGTCCTTCTCGCGGCCGCGGCCCTGACGACGGCGGGCTGCGGCTCGGACGACGGGAACGACGGGGGCGCGCAGACGTCCTCCGCCCCGGCCGCGCCCTCGTCCGCGGGGGCCGGCGAGACCACGGGGTCGGCGCCCGCGTCCCCGGGGTCGAGTGTCGAGGCGCTGGCCACGACGTCGGAGATCCCGGTGGGCGGCGGCAAGGTCTTCGACGAGAGGAAGGTCGTCGTCACCCAGCCGACGGCCGGCGAGTTCAAGGCGTTCTCCGCGGTCTGCACGCATCAGGGCTGTCTGGTGAACAAGGTCGCGGACGGCACCATCGACTGCCCCTGCCACGGCTCGAAGTTCCGGGTCGCCGACGGCTCGGTGGCGGCGGGACCGGCTCCCCGCCCCCTGCCGGCCGAGCGGATCACCGTCTCCGGGGGGTCGATCACCCTCGCGTAGCCTGACCGGCATGACTCCGGACGAGCTGGTGCGCGACCACACGATCTACTCCTGCGTGATGGGTTCGCGCGCCTTCGGGCTCGCGACGGAGGACAGCGACACGGACGTCCGGGGCGTCTACCTCGCCCCGACGCCGCTGTTCTGGCACTTCGAGAAGCCCCCGGCCCATGTGGAGGGGCCGGCCGAGGAGCAGTTCAGCTGGGAGCTGGAGCGGTTCTGCGAACTCGCCCTGCGCAACAACCCGAACGTCCTGGAGTGCCTCCACTCCCCCGTCGTCGAGCACGTCGACGACCTCGGCCGGGAGCTCCTCTCGCTCCGCGCCGCCTTCCTCTCCCGGCGGGCCCACCAGACCTTCGTCCGGTACGCGGGCGGCCAGCGCCGCAAGCTCGACGCCGACGTCCGCCAGTACGGCCACCCGCGCTGGAAGCACGCCATGCACCTGCTCCGGCTGCTCACCAGCTGCCGCGACCTGCTGCGCACCGGCGAGCTCCGCATCGACGTCGGCGAGGACCGCGACCGCCTCCTCTCGGTGAAGCGCGGCGAGGTCCCCTGGTCGGAGGTCGAGTCCTGGATGAACCGTCTCCAGGACGAGGCCGACCGCGCCCACGACACCACGCCGCTCCCCGACGCCCCCGACGCCGCCCGCGTCCAGGACTTCCTGATCCGCGCGCGCCGGGCGTCGGCCGCGGATCTCTTCTAGGGGGTGTCGTCACCATCCCCTCTGCCCTGCGGCGTCTGGTGCGTGCCAGGCGTCGCGGGGCAGAGGGGATGGTGACGACAGGCCCTAGGCCCGCGCCCTGACGACCAGGTCGTGGAGCGCGTCGTGGGCGCCCGTCGCGGCCTCGGGCAGCCGGGACGCGGCCTGGGCCTCGTCGAGGACGGCGTGCAGGGCCTCCGTCTCGGCGCGCACCTCCTCCTCGGGGACGTCGGCGGGCCCGTGCTCGGCGTCGGCCTTCGCCGCGACGAGGCCGTGCAGCCGGGCCGGCGCCTCGGGCACCTCGTCGACGAGGGTCGGCAGATGGGCCTGGACCTCCCCCGAGCGCATCAGATGGATGCCGGTGAGCAGCGCCCGGTAGGTGTAGAGCAGCGGCTTGAGCTCGCCGCCGCTCCGGAAGAGCCGCCACTGCGTCCCCGCGAACCCCCGGTAGTGGTGGGCGTGGTGGCGGGTGAGCACCCCGGGCACGAGCGAGACCAGCTCCGCGTGGGTCTCCGTGGTGTGGGCCACGAGCGGGGAGGTGAGCTGTTCCAGGACGTAGCCGTTGCGCCGCAGCATCAGCCGGGCGAACTTCCGCAGGTCGTGGGTGACCAGGTCCATCTCGACGCCGTCGCGGTCCCACATCCGGGAGCGCGTCTCCTCGGGCTCGCGCAGTCCGATCAGCGCCTCCGCCGGCAGCAGGTGCGCCCCCCGCAGGTCCACGTCCGAGTCGCGGGAGGGGAAGCCGTAGAGGTGCGCGCCGGAGACCGTCGCGAAGAGCAGCGGGTCGGGCTGTTCGGCGACGACGGCCGAGAGATCCGGGTCCAGGGTGAGCGTCATGGGTCAAGCGTCCCAGAGGGCGCCGAAGGTCAGCAGGTCGCTCCGGTACTCGACCCGCTCCGCCCACTCCTTCGGCCAGGCGTCCGCACCGAGGTGCGCGCCGGCGAAGGCGCCCGCGAGGGCGGCGATCGAGTCCGAGTCGCCCCGGGTGCAGGCGGCGCGGCGCAGGGCGGTGAGGGGCTCCTCGGGGAAGAGCAGGAAGCAGAGCAGCCCGGTCGCGAGGGCCTCCTCGGCGATCCAGCCGTCACCGGTGTACGTGCAGGGGTCGAGCTCCGGGTCGGCCGTGCGCTGGACGGCGTCGAGGCGCTCCAGGACCGCCAGGCACTCGTCCCAGCCGCGCTCGACGAAGTGGAGGGCGGTGGGGTCCTGGGAGCGGGTCCAGAGGTCGCCCAGCCAGTGCTCGTGGTAGCGCGAGCGGTTCTCGTACGCGTACGAGCGGAGCTGCCCGACCAGTCCGGTCGGGTCGACGCCCTGGGCGAGCAGGTACACGGCGCGGGCGGTGAGGTCGGAGGCGGCGAGCGCGGTGGGGTGACCGTGGGTCAGGGCCGACTGGAGCTGCGCGGCGCCGGCCCGCTGCTCCTCGCTCAGCCCGGGGACGAGCCCGATGGGGGTGACCCGCATGTTGGCGCCGCAGCCCTTGGAGCCGATCCGGCTGGCGTCCTGCCAGAGGCGGTCGCCGTCGAGGAGCGCGCAGGCCGTCAGACAGGTGTTGCCGGGGGCCCGGTTGTTCTCCGGGTCGTGGTACCAGGCGACGAACTCGTCGCGGACGGGCCCGGCGAGCGCGTGCGGGGAGAGCACCTCCCGGTCCATGGCGGTGCGGATGCCGCGGGCGAAGGCGAGGGCCATCTGGGTGTCGTCGGTGACGCGGCCGCTGTCGGGAAGCGCCAGCTGCCGCCAGGGGCCGAACCAGCTGATGATGAGCGGGACGTCGCTGAACTCCGTGGGTCTGCCCAGCGCGTCGCCGAGCGCCAGCCCGATCAGGGAGCCGGTCGCGGCCTGCCTGGTCGCGGTGCGTGCGAGGTTCACGTGGATCGTCCTTCCGGTCGCAGGAGGGGCGGGTGGAGGGTGGTGGCGTCGCCCGCCCGGTAGAGGGCGGCCGGTTTCCCCCGTCCGCCGGTGAGGCGCGGCGGTCCTTCCACGGCCTGGACGAAGCCGGGCGTGGCGAGGACCTTGCGCCGGAAGTTGGGGCGGTCGAGTTCGACGCCCCAGACCGTCTCGTAGACCTGCCGGAGCTCGCCGAGGGTGAACTCCGGCGGGCAGAAGGCGGTGGCGAGGCAGGTGTACTCCAGCTTGGCGCCGACCCGTTCGTGGGCGTCGGCGAGGATGTGGTCGTGGTCGAAGGCGAGGGTGCCGTGGGTCCCGTAGGGCACCCACCGGGCCTGCGCCGCGTCGCCGCCGCCGCGCGGTTCCGGGGGGTCCGGGACGAGGGCGGTGAAGGCGACCGAGACGACCCGCATCCTCGGATCGCGGTCCGGGTCGCTGTAGGTGCGGAGCTGTTCGAGGTGGAGGCCGGCGACCGTGGTGTCGGAGAGGCCGGTCTCCTCGGCGAGTTCGCGGCGCGCGGCCGTCTCGGCGGACTCGCGGGGCAGGACGAAGCCGCCCGGCAGGGCCCAGGAGCCGCTGTACGGCGAGGCGCCGCGCTCGACGAGCAGGACGTGGAGGCGCTCCTCGCGGAGGGTGAGGACGGCGAGGTCGACGGTGACGGCGAAGGGCTCGAAGGCGCGCGGGTCGTACCCCTCGGGGCTCTCGGGGCTCTCGGGGCTCTCGGGGCGGGTCATCGGCGCTCCGGCAGGGGGTCGGCGAGGCGGCTGCCCTCGGCGAGGAGGCCGTCGACGGCGGCGACCGCCGCCGCGAGGCGCTCCTCGTGCGGGCCGGTGAGGACGGCGGTGCGGCGGCCGGTGTGGGCGAGCTGGGTGAGGAAGCGGGCGGTCATCCAGGGCCGCAGGTGCTCCCCGTCGCGCAGTCCGTCGTCCTCGAAGTCGACGCCCCGGTGGTCGGTGAGCAGCCAGAGGTGCTGCCGGCCGCGGGCGGCGATCTCGCCGGTGCCGGGGCTGGCGGTGCCCATGTACCGCTCGTGCCAGATGGTGGTGGCGAAGGCGTCGGTGTCGCAGAAGAGGACGGGCGAGCCGTCCCGGGCGGCCTCCTCCTCCAGTTCGGCCTGGCGCTGGGCGATGACGGGGAAGTCGGAGGAGCGGAAGGTGACGTCCGGCCAGGTGGCACCGGGGTGTTCGGCACGGAGTTCGGCGAGTTTGAGTGCGCTGTACTCCCGCCCGTACTCCGGTACGTACCGTGTGCGGGCCCAGACGCCGCCGCGGCCGCGGTAGTGCTCGGCGAGCGCGAGGGCCATGGTGGTGGTGCCGGTGGACTCGGCGCCGAGGACGACGATCCGACGGGTGAGCGCGGCCCGGACGGGCGGCTCCAGGAAGTCCCAGCAGCCGGCGGGGTCGGCGCGGACGGCGGTGCCGGAGACGGGGAAGCGGGTGCGCTCCTCGTCGACGAGGACGGACTCGGCGCCGAAGCGGCGGCCGAGTTCCTCCCCGTACGGCTCGGAGGTGAAGACGGCGTCGACGCGTTCGGGCACGGCGGCGCGGAAGACGGCCATGTGGGCGGCCCAGACGTCGGGGTCGTGGAGGTCGACGGGGGTGTCGTCGACGGCGCCGACGACGAGGACGTCGGGGTGGATCTCGCGCATCCAGGCGACCCGGTCCTCCAGCGGGATGGTCTCCACGGAGGCGGCGCAGACGAGCACGGTGAGGCGCTCGCAGCGGTCGCGGGCGGTGCGGACGAGGTGGTGGTGGCCGGCGTGCGGCGGGTAGAACTTGCCGAGGACGAGGCCGTGGCCGTAGCGCTTCACGCGGTCTCCCCCACCAGTCGCCGGGAGCCGGTCAGGTCCCTGCTCCAGCCGCGCAGGCCGAGGACGCAGAGGGTCATGAAGCCGACGTACAGCAGGGACGTCAGGTACAGCTCCTTGTAGGCGTAGAGCGGTACGTAGACGACGTCGGCCGCGATCCAGAGCCACCAGGACTCGACCAGCTTGCGGCACTGGCCGTAGGTCGCCGCCAGGGAGAGCACGGTCGTGAGGGCGTCCCAGAAGGGGACGGTCGAGTCGGTGACGCGGTCGAGCAGGAGGGTGAGGGCGAGGGTCCCCACCACCCCCGCCGCGGTCAGCCACGTCCACTCGGTGCGCGTGGTGCGGCGCACCGGGAGGTCGTCGGAGCCTGGTCCACCCCCGTGGGTCCAGGTCCACCAGCCGTACACGGCGAGGGTGATGAAGACGATCTGGAGGCCGGCGTCGGCGTAGAGGCCGGCCTGGCCGAAGAGCAGGACGAAGAAGAGGTTGTTGGCGATGCCGATCGGCCAGTTGGCGACGTGCTGGCGGGCGACGAGCCAGACGCACAGCGCGCCGCTGCCGAAGCCCAGGACCTCGGTCCAGCTGACCGGGGTGTCCAGGACGGTCAGCAGCGGCCGCTGCAGGGGTTCGAGGATGTTCGCGAGGCTCACGCCCGCCTCCTTAAGAGTCATATTGACTATAAAGGGCGGCGGACCCCGGCCACAAGCCCGATTCCGGGGCGGGACGCGGAGAAGCCCGCGACCGCCGGGCGGTCACGGGCTTCCTCGCGGAACGGGGCCGGGGGCCTTACATGCCGACTTCCTTCATCAGCATGCCGACCTCGGTGTTGGTGAGGCGGCGCAGCCAGCCCGACTTCTGGTCGCCCAGGGCGATCGGGCCGAAGGCGGTGCGGACCAGCTTCTCGACCGGGAAGCCGGCCTCGGCCAGCATCCGGCGCACGATGTGCTTGCGGCCCTCGTGCAGCGTGACCTCGACCAGGTAGTTCTTGCCGGTCTGCTCCACCACGCGGAAGTGGTCGGCGCGGGCGTAGCCGTCCTCCAGCTGGATGCCGTCCTTGAGCCGCTTGCCGACCTCGCGGGGCAGCGGGCCGGTGATGGCGGCCAGGTAGGTCTTCTTCACGCCGTACTTCGGGTGCGTGAGGCGGTGGGCCAGCTCGCCGTGGTTGGTGAGCAGGATGATGCCCTCGGTCTCCGTGTCGAGACGGCCGACGTGGAACAGCCGGGTCTCGCGGTTGGTGACGTAGTCGCCGAGGCACTGGCGGCCGTCCGGGTCCTCCATGGTGGAGACGACGCCGGCCGGCTTGTTCAGCGCGAAGAACAGGTGGGACTGGGTGGCGACGGTCAGGCCGTCCACCTTGATCTCGTCCTTCTCCGGGTCGACGCGCTTGCCCTGCTCCAGCACGATCTCGCCGTTGACCTCGACGCGGGCCTGCTCGATGAGCTCCTCGCAGGCGCGCCGCGAACCCATGCCGGCCCGCGCGAGGACCTTCTGCAGACGCTCGCCCTCCTGCTCGGCACCGGGGAAGGTCTTCGGGGTCTTGATCTCCGGCCGGCCCTCGTACCGCTCGCGGTTGCGCTGCTCGATCCGGGCGTCCAGCTCGCGCGAGCGCGCCGGGGCCTGCCGCTGGCCGTGCGGGCCGCGGCGGGGGGTGCCGCCCTGGGGGGCCTTGGGGCCGCCCTTGGCGCCGCCTCGGGCCGCGGAGCCGCGGCCCTTCTTCGGGGCCTCGGAGGGGCCGCTCACGTCGTAGGTGCGCTCCTCGGGGCGGGGCCGACGCGGGTTGCTCTGGCGCTGGTCGTCACGGCCACCGCCGCCGCCCCGGTAACCGCCGCCGCCACCGGAGCCACCGGAGCCGCCCGACCCGCCGCGGTAGCCACCGCTGCCGCCCGAGCCGCCGGAGCCGCCGCGGTAGCCACCGCCACCGCCGCCACCGGATCCGCCGCGGTAGCCACCGCCGCCGGAGCCGCTGCCGCCGGAGCCCCGGTAGCCGCCGCCCCCGCCGGAGCCGCTGCCACCACGGCCGCCGCCGCTGCTGCCGCCGCGGCCGCCGCTGTTGCCACCACGGCTCCCGCCGTTGTTTCCGCTGCTGTTCCTGCCGCTGCTGCTTCGCATCAAACTTCCGTCTTGTCGTCGTCCTCACGATCCGGTGCATCCGGATCGAACGTCGGAACCCCTTCCAGCGAGTCCGGCTCGACCGCCTCCGCCTCGGGGAGGAAGGGCGCGAGCTCGGGGAGCTCGTCCAGGCCGCGCAGGCCCATCCGCTCCAGGAAGTAGTTCGTCGTCCTGTACAGGATCGCACCTGTTTCGGGTTCCGCGCCCGCCTCCTCCACGAGACCCCGCTGGAGAAGGGTCCGCATCACGCCGTCGCAGTTGACCCCGCGGACCGCGGAGACCCGGGAACGGCTGACCGGCTGGCGGTACGCGACGACCGCCAGGGTCTCCAGGGCCGCCTGGGTGAGCCGGGCCTGCTGCCCGTCCAGCACGAAGGCCTCGACGGCGGCGGCGTGGGCGGGGCGGGAGTAGTAGCGCCAGCCGCCGGCGACCCGCCGCAGCTCGAAGCCGCGGCCCTGGACGGTGTACTCGTCGGCCAGCTCGTGCAGGGCGTCGGCGACCTCGCGCGGGGCGCGGTCCAGGACCTTGGCCAGGTGGGCCTCGGTGGCGGGCTCGTCGACGACCATGAGGACGGCTTCGAGGGCGGGCTTGAGGTCGCTCACGCGGTGGCCTCCTGGTCGAATTCGTCGGTCACGGCCCCGGACGGGTCCGTCTCGCCGCCCGTCCAGGAGACCGTGAGGTCGCCGAGGGCGGTCTCCTGCTCCAGGGCGACGGCCTTCTCCCGGTAGAGCTCCAGGAGCGCGAGGAAGCGGGCGACGACGGTGAGGGTGTCGCCGGCGTCCTCGATCAGCTCGCGGAACACCGCCGTGCCGCGCTCGCGCAGCAGCGCCACGACGACGGCGGCCTGCTCGCGGACGCTGACCAGCGGGGCGTGGATGTGGTCCACGTACACCTGTGGCTCGGCCTTGGGCGCCATCGCCTTGACCGCCAGCTTCGCGAACCCCTCCGCCCCGATCGAGATGACCACCTCGGGCAGCAGCTCGGCGTGGTGCGGTTCGAGCCCGACGGTACGGGGGTGGCGGCGGCCCTCGGTCTCCCACCGCTCCTCGAAGATCGCCGCGATGCGCTTGTACGCCCGGTACTGGAGCAGCCGGGCGAACAGCAGGTCGCGGGCCTCCAGGAGCGCCAGGTCGGCCTCGTCCTCCACCTCGGCGGCGGGCAGCAGCCGGGCCGCCTTGAGGTCGAGCAGGGTGGCGGCCACCACGAGGAACTCGGTGGTCTGGTCGAGGTCACCGTCGGGACCCAGGGCGCGCAGGTGCGCCATGAACTCGTCGGTCACCTGCGACAGCGCCACCTCGGTGACGTCCAGCTTGTGCTTGGTGATCAGCTGGAGGAGCAGGTCGAACGGCCCCTCGAAGTTCGCCAGCCGCACGGTGAACCGCCCGTCCCCGGCCCCGGGCACTCCGTCACCGCCGGCGCCGCCCTCGGCTTCCTCGGCGGGATCGGCTTCCTCGACGAGATCGGCAGGCTCGGCGGGAACGACGGGCCGGACGGGCAGATCTCCCTCGGCAGGCCCCCGGCTCACAGGCTCCGGAGCGTCGGCCGGCACGGCCTCCCCGGGCGCGAGCTCCACGGCCTCCCCGGGCGCGGGCTCCACGGCCTCCGCCGATGCGGGCTCCGCGGGCTTCGGCCGGGACTCCGCCACGGGTGGCGCCGAGGGAGGCTCCTCCGCCTGCGCCTCACCCGCCACGGGCTCCGCCGGCGCGGGTGCGGGGTCCGGCTCGCCCGGGCCGCGGCCCAGGAGGCGGCGGCGCGGTGGGCGGGACGTTTCGTCAGGGGTGTGGTGCATGGGGGTCCAGGGGGAACGGGAGGCGCGGGAGCCCGCAGGCTACCGTCAGCGGCCGCGCAGGCGGCGCACGAGGATGCTCGCGTCGCCGCGGGACTCCAGGTCCGCCAGGACGACCGCGACGGCCTCCCGGACGATCCTGCCCCGGTCGACGGCGAGACCGTGCTCGCCGCGGAGCACCAGCCGGGCGTGCTCCAGGTCCATCAGCTCCTCGGCGGAGACGTAGACCGTGATCTTCTCGTCGTGGCGCTCGCGGCCGCTGGGCCGCCGGTTCGGGGTACGGCCGCCGCGCCGCCGGGGCGCGGCCGCCGGGGCGGGGACCGCCGCGGCCGGCGCGGCCTTGGGGGCGCCGGCCTCGGGCTCCGCCGTCCGGACGCGCGGTTCCGACGCCTCGGAGTCGGCCGCCGTGTGCTCCGGGGAGCCCTCGGCGGCCGCCGGGTCGCTCTCGCCCGCCGGTGCCGGGACGGCCCGGCGGGGTGAGGACGACTGGAGCGCCGTCCCCCCGGTCGTACGGAAGAGTTCGTCGGCGCCGGGCAGACTCACTCGGCGTGACACCGGGCGAGCACCTCCCTGGCGAGCTGGCGGTAGGCGGCGGCGCCCACGGAGTTGGACGCGTAGGTGGTGATGGGCTCGCCGGCGACCGTGGTCTCGGGGAAGCGCACGGTCCGCCCGATGACCGTGTGGTACACGTGGTCGTCGAAGGCCTCGACCACGCGCGCGAGGACCTCGCGGCTGTGCACGGTCCGCGAGTCGTACATCGTGGCGAGGATGCCGTCGAGCTCCAGCTCGGGGTTGAGCCGCTCCTGGACCTTCTCGATGGTCTCCGTCAGCAGCGCCACGCCGCGCAGGGCGAAGAACTCGCATTCCAGCGGCACGATGACCTTGTGAGCCGCCGTCAGGGCGTTCACGGTCAGCAGGCCGAGCGAGGGCTGACAGTCGATCACGATGTAGTCGTAGTCGTTCATCAGCGGCTTGAGGGCGCGCTGGAGCGTGGACTCGCGCGCGACCTCGCTGACCAGCTGGACTTCGGCGGCCGAGAGGTCGATGTTGCTCGGCAGCAGGTCCATGTTGGGCACGGCGGTCTTGAGGAGGACCTCGTCCGCCGACATGCCCCGCTCCATGAGCAGGTTGTAGACGGTGAGGTCGAGCTCCATCGGGTTCACGCCGAGACCGACCGACAGGGCACCCTGCGGGTCGAAGTCGACGAGCAGCACCCGTCGTCCGTACTCCGCGAGCGCGGCGCCCAGGTTGATGGTCGACGTGGTCTTGCCGACGCCGCCCTTCTGGTTGCACATCGCGATGATCTTCGCGGGTCCGTGGTCGGTCAGGGGGCCCGGGATCGGGAAGTACGGCAGGGGCCGTCCGGTGGGGCCGATCCGCTCGCGGCGCTGGCGGGCAGCGTCGGGTGCGAGGGTGGCCGCGTACTCCGGGTCGGGCTCGTACTCGGCGTCGGGGTCGTAGAAGTGCCCCTCGGGCACCTCGTCGTAGGCGGCGAAGTGGGTGGACTCTCGGCCCATCTCGTTGCCGGCCGTGGCGTTCACGTGTAGGCCGTCCATCGTCTTCATCGTGTGGGCTGTCGTCATGGGCTGGTGCGTCGCGAAGGTCCGCACCGCGACGGAGCCGATCGGAGCACCTGGCGCACCGCTCCCGGGAGTAATTGTCGACTCATTCACAAGTCGTCTTACCTCCTTGGATGTCACCAGGAACATTTATCGATAGGTCAGCGTGGCACCATGCCGACGGTTGGCGACTCTATGGCGTGTCACCACTCCGCAGCAACACAATCCGCCGGACCCGGCCCGATGTGTCGGCAACCGAACACCTCTCTGTCAAGGGTGCGCAGCCATGCATCCACACGTTTCAGGGGTGTGCGAAACGGTTAAAGGGTTACGTTCGAGGCGAGTTGCCCGAACGTTTCGGCGTGGCCGGAGACACAGCCGGCCGGACCTTGTCGAACAAGGTCCGGCCGGGGGTGCGGCATTGACGGCACGCGTTGACGGCGGTGCCTCGGGGGTCAGCCCAGGAGGCTGCTCAGCTCGACGTGCTCGAGGCCGTGCGCCTCCGCGACCTCCTTGTAAACCACCTTGCCGTCATGGGTGTTGAGGCCCAGGGCGAGGGCGGCGTCGCGGCGCAGCGCCTCGGCCCAGCCGTTGTTCGCCAGCGACACGATGTAGGGCAGCGTGGCGTTGGTGAGGGCGTAGGTGGAGGTGTTCGGGACCGCGCCCGGCATGTTGGCGACGCAGTAGAAGACCGAGTTGTGGACCTGGAAGGTCGGCTCGGCGTGGGTCGTCGGGTGCGAGTCCTCGAAGCAGCCGCCCTGGTCGATCGCAATGTCGACAAGGACACTTCCGGGCTTCATCTTGGCGACGAGCTCGTTGGTGACCAGCTTCGGGGCCTTGGCGCCCGGGATGAGGACGGCGCCGATGACGAGGTCGGCCTCGACGACGGCCTTCTCCAGCTCGTAGGCGTTGGAGACGATCGTCTGCACGCGGGTGCCGAAGATCTTGTCGGCCTCGCGGAGCTTGTTGATGTCACGGTCGAGCAGGGTCACGTGGAAGCCCATGCCGACGGCGATCTGGGTGGCGTTCCAGCCGGAGACGCCACCGCCGATGACGACGGCCTTGCCGGCGTGGGTGCCGGGGACGCCGCCGGGGAGCACGCCGCGGCCGCCGGCCGAGCGCATCAGGTGGTAGGCGCCGACCTGCGGGGCCAGGCGGCCCGCGACCTCGGACATCGGGGCGAGCAGCGGGAGCGCGCGGTTCGCGGTCTCGACCGTCTCGTAGGCGATGGCGGTGGTGCCGGACTCCAGGAGCGCGTCCGTGCACTCGCGGGAGGCGGCGAGGTGCAGGTAGGTGAAGAGCGTCTGGTCCTTGCGGAGACGGTGGTACTCCTCCGCGATCGGCTCCTTGACCTTGAGCAGCAGGTCGGCGATGGCCCAGACCTCGTCGGCGGTGGGGAGGATCTCGGCGCCGGCGGCGACGTACTCCTCGTCCGTGATCGAGGAGCCGACACCGGCGTTCTGCTCGACGAAGACCTGGTGGCCGTGGCGGACGAGCTCGTGGACACCGGCGGGGGTGATGGCCACGCGGAACTCGTTGTTCTTGACCTCGCGGGGGATGCCGACCTTCATCGTCGATCACGGTCCTTGAATCAGGGGGGATACATGGGGCACTGCGATACATACCCGGATGCACTACGGCGCACCGGGGCAGACCACGTTCGAACGCGGCGCACCCAGTCTAATGAAGGAGTTCCCGGTGTCTAGCCTTTCAAAGTACTAATCTTTCTCGAACCCACTGCGGATTTCGTAGGCCACAGGTTCCGTTTCCAGCAGTCTCTCCGCTGCGGCCCGGTGCAGACCCGCGGCGGCCGGGTCGCCCAGCCGGTCGAGGGTGTCCGCCAGCCGGAGCTGGAGCGCCGCCTGGAGCCGGGTGTCCTGCGCCCGGCGCGCCCACTCCACCGCCTCCTCGCAGGTCCGCAGCGACTCCTCGGGCCTCCCCGCGTACTCCTGGACCCGGGCCGCCTCGCTCAACGCCCTTGCGTGGCCCGGGAGATCGGCGAGCCGCCGGTAGCCGGCCGCGGCGGCCCGCCAGTTCCGCAGCGCCTCGCCGTACCGGCCCGCGTAGGTCTGCACGGCGCCGAGGCGGGCGTACAGCCGGGCCTGGTCCGCCCGCTCGTCCCGGGCGAGGCGCTGCGCGAGCGCCCGCCCGTACCAGTCGCCGGCCCGGTGCCAGTCCCCCAGCTCCTGGTAGGCCCCACCTACGGATTCCATCGCCCGGCCGGTCGCATACGGATCATTTGCTTTGCGTCCGGCCTCCAAAGCCGACCGATATCGCAGCAGCGCGTCCTCGGTGCGACCGGTGCGGGCGTCGAGGTCGGCCAGGTTCAGGAGCGCCGCGGCACGCTCCCGGTGCAGACCGCGGCGCTCGGCCACGTCCAGCACCAGACGGTGCAGCCCGTACAGCTCGGGCGCCGCCGCCTCCGCGCCCCGGTGCGCCGCGAACGCCCTCACCAACGAGGCGACCAGCCGGCGGGCCAGCGTGTCGAGCTCGCCGTCCGCGACGGCGAGGCGGGCGGCGGCCAGCAGGACCGGCTGCCGCGAGTCCAGCCACGCGGCGCCGGCCGCCGCGTTCGGGAAGCGCAGGGCTCTCGGGAGCCCCGCCAGCTTCCGGCGGGCGGGCGAGCCCTCGGGTTCGGTGACCGCACGGCAGGACTGGAGGAGCCGTACGGTCCGCTCCAGCATCCGGGCCCGCGCGAGCTGCACCTCGGCGGGCCGGTCGCGCTCCTCCAGCTGGGCGCGAAGCAGGGGGACGAGATGGCCGGGCACCTCGTACTGTCCGTCCTCGCCCGCCTCGACCAGCCCCACGGCGGCGAAGTCGGCGAGCGTGGTCGTGGCCGCGGAGACCGAGCAGCCGGCCAGCGCGGAGGCCGTGTGGGCGTCCGCACGGCCCAGCGGGGCCAGCGACAGGAATCGCAGTATCCGCGCCGCGGGCCCGTCGAGGCCCTCGTGCGCGAGCCGGAACGCACGCGCCAGCGGATCACCGCTCAGCGCGCGCAGCCGCTTGGCGAGGTCGGCGACCGACGCCTTCGGGCGGTGCGACAGCCAGCCCCCGGCCAGCACCACCGCGCCGGGCAGCCCGCCGCACTCCTCCACCAGCGTCTCGGCGGCCTGCGGATCGACGGTGACCCGGACGGAGCCGGTGTACGCCGTGAGCAGCTCGATCGCCGACTTCGGGTCGAGCCCGCCCAGCGTGCACGGCCGCACGTCCGGGATCCCGGTCAGCGGCCCCCGCGAGACGCCCACCACCAGGGCGTCCGGGTTGTCGGGGATCAGCGGGTCGGCCTGGTCGGCGTCCACGGCGTCGTCCAGGATCAGGACGGCCCTCCGCTCGCCGAGCGCACCCCTCACCAGTTCGGTCAGCTCGTCCTCGGCCGCACCCGGCGGCTCCTCCACCCCCAGCGCCGCCAGCAGCTCCTGCGCCGCCCGGCCGGTGGGCACCGGGTCGCCGCCCGGCTCCGTCAGTCTCGCCCGGAAGACGCCGTCGGGGTACCGCTCCGCCAGCCCCGCCGCCAGCTCCTCCGCCAGCGCGGTCCGCCCCGAGCCGGGCTTCCCCGCGATCAGCAGCACCCTCGCCCTCGGCGCCTTACGGCCCGTCAGCGTGTCCAGGCCGGTCCGCTCGATGTCGGCGCGCAGGGCCTTCAACTCCCGCTGTCGGCCGAAGAACTGGCGGCTGCCCGTCGCCGCCACCGCCTGATCCGTCACGGGCCACGCTCCCGTCCACCTGCGCACGAGCCTCTCCCGCGGGGTGCTCCGCACGGGCGTTCCCGAGCGTAGTTCAGCCCACCCGCCCACCCCCGCGGAGCACGCCCCACACATCCCCCGATCAGATCAACCGATCGTCACACCACCCCACCCCCGCGGCCGGGCCGACGCCGGCGCGGCCGGAGCGCGGCCGCCCGGCCGACGGGCGCTGCACCGGCCCATACCGCGGGCGGACGCGGGAAACTCCCGGACGCGGGAAGCCCTAGGAGGCGAAGGGGCGGGCCGGCCACGGCGCGTCGGCCGGGCGGAGGCCGGAGAGCCCGTCCCCCGCGCGCGCCGCGGCCACCGCGAGGACGCCCATGACGAGGAAGCTGTTGTGGAGGTCGCCGGCGAGGACGCCCCGCAGGAGGTCGGCGAGGGGGACGCGGGCGATCTCCATGTCGGCCTCCTCGTCGGAGACCTCGTAGCGCTCGCCCTCCGCCTCGGCGAGATCGCGGGCGAGGAAGACGCGGACGGCCTCGTCGGTGCCGCCGGGCGAGGAGTAGACGTCGGTGAGGACGCGCCAGTCGCCGGCCTTGACGTGCGCCTCTTCGTACAGCTCGCGCTGGGCGGCGTGGAGGGGGTTCTCGCCGGGCACGTCCAGGAGGCCGGCGGGGATCTCCCACAGCTTCTGGCGCACGGGGTGGCGGTACTGCTTGAGCAGCAGGACGCGGTCCTGCTCGTCCAGGGCGAGGACGGCGACCGATCCGGGGTGGACCTGGTAGTCGCGGCGGGCGACCGTGCCGTCGGGCATGACGACGTCGTCCGTGCGGACGCTGGTCTTCTTGCCCTGGAAGGGGGTCGTCGTCGCGGCGACCCGCCACTCCGCCGGGGTGTCCTGCAGCTCCATCTGGTCCTCCCACATACGAAAGCCGGGGTACCGGTCCGTGAGGACCCGTACCCCGGCAACGTTAACGCCGTCGGCCGACGCCGTTGATCACTTCGCGGGCTTGCCCGTCTTGCGCTCGACCGCCGCCTTGACCAGGCCCGCGAAGAGCGGGTGCGGGCGGGTCGGGCGCGAGCGGAGCTCGGGGTGCGCCTGGGTGGCGACGAGGTAGGGGTGGACGTCGCGCGGGTACTCGACGTACTCGACGAGCTTGTTGTCCGGGGAGGTGCCGGAGAAGACCAGGCCGGCCTTCTTCTCCAGCTCCGCGCGGTAGGCGTTGTTCACCTCGTAGCGGTGGCGGTGGCGCTCGTCGACGTACGGCTGGTCGTCGTAGACCTCGCGGACGATCGAGCCCTCGGCGAGCTTCGCCGGGTAGAGGCCCAGGCGCATCGTTCCGCCCAGGTCGCCGGCGCCCTCGACGTACGCCAGCTGCTCCTCCATCGTGGAGACGACGGGGTGCGCGGTGGCCGGGTCGAACTCGGTGGAGTTGGCGTCCGGGATGTCCGCGAGGTTCCGGGCGGCCTCGATGACGATGCACTGGAGGCCGAGGCAGATGCCGAGGAGCGGCACCTTGTTCTCGCGGGCGTACTGGATGGCGCCGATCTTGCCGTTCACGCCGCGGTCGCCGAAGCCGCCGGGGATGAGGATCGCGTCGGCGTCGCCGAGGTTCTTCTGGGCGCCGGCGGCGGTCTTGCAGTCGTCGGAGGTGACCCACTTGACCTTGACGCGGGCCTTGTTGGCGAAGCCGCCGGCGCGCATGGCCTCGGTGATGGAGAGGTAGGCGTCGGGCAGGTCGATGTACTTGCCGACGAGCGCGACCGTGACCTCGTGCTCCGGGTTGTGGACGCGGTCGAGCAGGTCGTCCCAGGTGGACCAGTCAACGTCGCGGAAGGGCAGGTCGAGCTTGCGGACGACGTAGGCGTCCAGGCCCTCGGTGTGCAGCACCTTCGGGATGTCGTAGATCGACTTGGCGTCGATGGCGGCGACCACCGCGGCCTCGTCGACGTCGCACATCAGCGAGATCTTGCGCTTGATGGCGGTCGGGACCTCGCGGTCGGCGCGCAGCACGATCGCGTCGGGCTGGATGCCGATGTTGCGCAGGGCGGCGACGGAGTGCTGGGTCGGCTTGGTCTTCAGCTCGCCGGAGGGGCCGATGTAGGGCAGCAGCGAGATGTGCACGACGAAGACGTTGTCGCGGCCGACCTCGTGGCGGACCTGGCGGACGGTCTCCAGGAACGGCAGGGACTCGATGTCGCCGACCGTGCCGCCGACCTCGGTGATGACGACGTCGACGTCGTCGGTCGCCATGCGGCGGATCCTGGACTTGATCTCGTTGGTGATGTGCGGGATGACCTGGACGGTGTCGCCGAGGTACTCGCCCCGCCGCTCCTTGGCGATGACCTGGGAGTAGACCTGGCCGGTGGTGACGTTGGCCGAGCCGTCGAGGTCGACGTCGAGGAAGCGCTCGTAGTGGCCGATGTCCAGGTCGGTCTCGGCGCCGTCGTTGGTGACGAACACCTCGCCGTGCTGGAAGGGGTTCATCGTGCCGGGGTCGACGTTCAGGTACGGGTCGAGCTTCTGCATCGTGACCCGCAGGCCACGGGCCTTGAGGAGCGCACCCAGGCTGGAGGCGGTCAGGCCCTTGCCGAGGGAGGAGGCGACACCCCCGGTGACGAAGATGTGCTTGGTCGTCGTGGTGTTGGGCGGCATCGCCAAGAGGGGGCTCCCGTGGTCGCGTTTGGAGGTGCGTACCGGCGTCCCCTCCGGAAGAATCGGGGGGTGCCGTCGCTGCGGTTTCGGGGTCCTCGGCTGTCGCCGTTTCCCACCGGTCCACGGGGTACCAGGGTATCAGCGACATCGGGAGACCGCTTCCGGCCACACGCGGCAGTCGGGTGCTCACGCACGGCGACGCGGGCGGCCGGGCGGGCCGCGGTCCGCGGGCGGGGCGACCCGCCCACCAGGGGAAAGAGGCGTCTACCGGGCCGGGCCAGGAGGGGAGGGGGTTCGTTCACCCGATCGGAGCAACGTCGTTACCGGTGTGATCACCGTGTCACTAGGGTGCGACGTATCCTGCTCGGAACAGCCCGCCGAGCCGGCCGGCCAGGGCACCACCCCGCCTGTCACCCGGACCAAGAGCTCGTCGATGATCCCTTGACCGCTGACGAAGACGGACCGCCCGGCCGGGACCACCGCGCCGGAACGTCCTTGCAAGCGCCCCGCGGGGCGGACATGGCCGTTCGACTGGAGTGAAGCACGTGGCCGGGCGCATCGAGGATTACGCACTCATCGGAGACATGCAGACCGCTGCCCTGGTCTGCCGGGACGGCAGTGTCGACTGGCTCTGCCTCCCACGCTTCGACTCCCACGCGGTCTTCGCCGGACTGCTCGGCACGGAGGAACACGGATTCTGGCGGGTGGGACCCGTCGGCCCCGCGGACGCCGAGCCGGCCCCCGCCGACCGCCGCCGCTACCGGGGCGACTCGCTGATCCTGGAGTCGGAGTGGGACACGCCGCGCGGCACCGTCCGGGTCACCGACTTCATGCCGCCGCGCGACGGCGCCCCGCAGCTCATCCGCATCGTCGAGGGCGTCTCGGGCCGGGTCCGGATGCGCTCCTCGCTGCGCATGCGGTTCAGCTACGGACGGATCGTCCCCTGGGTGCACAAGGTCGGCGACCGCACGGTCGCCGTCGCCGGTCCCGACTCGGTCTGGCTGGACACCGACGCGGAGACCCACGGCAAGGACCTGACGACCTACTCCGACTTCACGGTCACGCCCGGCGACCGGATCACCCTGACGCTGTCCTGGCAGCCCTCCCACAAGGAGCCGCCGGCGCTGCCGGACCCGGAGGGCTCGCTGGAGGCGACCGCCGAGTTCTGGCGCGAGTGGGTCGACCACTGCACGTACCACGGCCCCTACCGGGAGGCGGTGGTCCGCTCGCTGATCACGCTGAAGGCGCTGACCTACGCGCCGACCGGCGGGATCGTGGCCGCGCCGACCACCTCGCTGCCCGAGGAGATCGGCGGCGTGCGGAACTGGGACTACCGCTACACCTGGCTGCGGGACGCGGCGATCACCCTCTCCTCGATGCTGCGCACCGGCTACCGCGAGGAGGCCCGCGCCTGGCGGGACTGGCTGCTCCGCGCCGTCGCGGGCGACCCGGAGAACCTGCAGATCATGTACGGCATCGCCGGCGAGCGCGAGCTCGGCGAGGCGGAGCTCGACTGGCTGCCGGGGTACGAGAACTCCGGCCCGGTCCGGGTCGGCAACGGCGCCGCCAACCAGCTGCAGCTGGACGTCTACGGCGAGGTCACCGAGGCCCTCCACCTCGCCCACATGACCGGGCTCTCCCGGAACGACTACGCCTCCCTCCTCCAGATCAAGCTGATCAACTACCTGGAGAAGCACTGGGACCAGCCCGACGAGGGCATCTGGGAGGTGCGCGGCCCGCGCCGCCACTTCGTGCACTCCAAGGTCATGGCCTGGGTGGCGGTCGACCGCACGATCAAGCTCATCGAGTCGGGGGACGCCGACGGCCCGCTGGAGCGCTGGCAGGCGCTGCGCGACGAGATCCACCACGACGTCTGCGAGAAGGGCTACGACAGGGAGCGGAACACCTTCACGCAGTCCTACGGCTCCAAGGAGCTGGACGCCTCGCTGCTGCTGATCCCGCAGATGGGCTTCCTGCCGCCGGACGACAAGCGGGTCATCGGCACGATCGAGGCGATCCAGCGGGAGCTGTCCACGGAGGACGGCTTCGTGCTGCGCTACCCGACGGCCGGCGAGGAGGCCGGGGTCGACGGCCTGGAGGGCGACGAGGGCGCGTTCCTCGCCTGCTCGTTCTGGCTGGCGGACGACCTGGCGATGATCGGCCGGGTCGACGAGGCCCGCACGCTCTTCGAGAAGCTCCTCTCGCTCCGCAACGACCTCGGGCTGCTCGCCGAGGAGTGGGACCCGCGGCTCCAGCGCCAGGTGGGCAACTTCCCGCAGGCGTTCAGCCACGTCCCGCTGATCGACACCGCGCTGCGGCTGACGGCGAGCGGGGCGTACGGCGGCTGAGCCCGCCCCCCGCGGGGGCGCCGCCCGGACCCCCGCGCGGGGGGCGGCGCCCGGACCTACGATGAGAGGGTCCCGTCCCCCCGTACGAAAGGGGGGCTCCCATGGCTCCCCAGACCACCGTCCCGGACGCCGCGCTGGCCGGACTGCGCGAGGATCTCGCCGGTGAGGTGTACGTACCCGGCGATCCCGGCTACGACGAGGCCCGGGTGGTGTTCAACGCGATGATCGACCGGCGTCCGGCCGTGATCGCGCAGTGCGCGACGCAGGAGGACGTCTCCAACGCGGTGCTCTTCGGCCGCGGGGCCGGACTGCCGATCGCGGTCCGCGGCGGCGGGCACAGCGTCGCCGGCTCGGCGCTCAACGACGGCGGTCTCGTCGTCGACCTGCGCCGGATGCACACCGTGGTCGCCGACCCCGAGAACATGACCGTCCGCGTCTCGGGCGGGGCGACCATGTCCCATCTGGACCACGCGTGCCAGCCGTTCCGCATGGCGGTGACCGGCGGGCGGGCGTCCACGACCGGCGTCGGCGGCTTCACGCTCGGCGGCGGATCGGGCTGGCTGGAGCGGAAGTTCGGGCTGGCCTGCGACAACCTGCTGGCCGCCGAGCTGATCACCGCCGAGGGCAAGCACGTCCACGCGGACGCCGAGGAGAACCCCGACCTGTTCTGGGCGCTGCACGGCGGCGGCGGCAACTTCGGCGTGGTGACCTCCCTGACGCTGCGGACGCACCCGCTGCCGGAGTTCGGCTTCGTGCTGCTGCTGTTCCCCGCCGCCGCGGGCCCCGAGGTGCTCCACGCCTACCGGGACCTGCTCGCCGACGCGCCGGACGAGGTCGGCGGCGGCGCGATCTACCTCAACGCCCCGCCCGAGGAGTTCATCCCCGGCGAGCTCCAGGGCACCCTGCTCGCCGGAGCCCTGGTGACCTACGCCGGCACGGCGGAGGCGGCCCGCGCCTTCGCCGCGCCCCTGTACGCGCTGAAGCCGGCGGTGGAGCTCCTCATGGACATTCCGTACGTCGACTTCCAGTGCATGCTCGACGACCCGCCGGGGATGCGGAACTACTGGTCCGCCGAGTACCTGTCGGACTTCCCCGACGAGGCCCTGCGCGCCTTCTGCGCCCGCTCCGACGAGATGATCGTGCCCTCCGGGATGCAGCACGTCCTCTTCCCCATGGGCGGCCAGGTCGCCCGCGGCCCCGCCGACTACCCCCTCCCCTGGCGCTCGGCGCGCTGGGCCGTGCACCCCTTCGGCGTGTGGGCGGACCCCGCCGACGACGACCGGGCGATCCGGTGGGTCCGGGACGTCCGGGCCGACGCCCGGCCGTGGTCGACCGGAGCCGTGTACCTCAACTTCATCGGCTCCGAAGGCGACCAGCGCGTCGTCGAGGGCTTCGGCGCCGACAACTACGCCCGCCTCACCCGCGTCAAGACCGCCTTCGACCCCGACAACGTCTTCCGCTTCAACCACAACATCACCCCGGCCGCGGCCTGAACCCGCCCGCGGGCACGGTCACCTCAGGGCGGCGATCACCTCCTGGGCGGCCCGCTCGCCCTCGGTGGCGCCGCCTTCCATGAACCCCTGGAAGTCGTACGAGCAGTGCTCACCGCCGATGTGGACGTTGCCCTGCGCGGTCCCCTCGTACTTCGCGTACCGGTGGAGGTAGCCGACGGGCCAGCAGGAGTACGCACCGAGGGTGTACGGGTTCTTGTGCCAGGCGGAGAGCTGGGCGCGGCCGGTGTACGCCCGCGAGGTGCCGGGGAAGAAGGCGTCGATGCCGGCCAGGTAGCGGGTGACCAGGTTCCGCACGTACGGGTCGGACTCGGTGGAGAAGGGGCCCGCCGGGTTCAGGTTCCGGGCCAGGCTTCCGCCGCCGTACTGGATGAGGATGCCGCCCGTTCCGCCCTGGACCTTGGTGGTGTCCCAGGTCTGCTGGACCTCGGTGTCGGTGAAGCAGTCGCCCGCGGAGACCCCGGGCCAGGGGCCGGCGCCGCGCCAGGGACGGGTGCCGAACTGCATGTTGAGCTTGGTGCAGTGGCCCATCCGGGCGTCCCGCAGCAGGTTCCGCATGCGCGGGTCGAACCCGGCCTGGGAGAGGTCCAGTTGCTGGAGGATCGGCAGCGGGACGCACAGGACGGTGTGGTCCGCGGTGACGGTCCGGGTGACGCCCGCCTCGGTGAAGGTCAGCGTCTGGGTGCCGTCGGCGTCGGCGCGTACGGCGGTCAGGGACCAGCCTGCGCGCAGGGTGCCGGGGGCGAGGGCTCCCGCGACGGCGTTCGGCAGCCGGTCGTTGCCGCCGACGATGTGGTAGCGCTCGTTGGACAGGCCCCAGACGTTGAAGTTGCCCGGGTTGGTCTGGTAGCCCATGAGCAGGACCAGGGCGAGTGAGGACTGCTCGGTGGTGTCGGCGCCGTACTCGACGTTGTAGGCGACGTCGATGAACCGGCCGAGCCGCGAGGAGTGCCCGCCGGGGACCCGGCTCTCGATCCACTCGTACACCGACATGTCGTCGAGCGCGGTGCCGGTGGGGGTGGTCCGGTTCCAGGTGACCTCGCCGGCCTCGGACAGGTCGCGGCGCAGCGCCTGGTAGACCGCCTTGAAGTCCTCGTCGGCCTGGCTGCGGGGGTAGTAGGCGCCGCCGAACCAGAGGACCTCCTCGGCTCCGTTGGGTCCGCCGCCGAGGAAGTCCTCGGTGGGGAGGTCGAAGCGGCGGCAGAGTTCCAGGATCTTCTTGTGGCTGGTGTCGATCAGCTCACCGCCGATCTCGGAGGTCTGGCCGTACGCCCAGTGGGCCCGCTGGGTCCACATGCGGCCGCCGACCCTGGACGGGTTCGCCTCGTAGAGCACCGGGCTCAGGCCGGCGTCCTGGAGGGTGAGGGCGGCGGTGAGGCCGGAGATCCCGGCGCCGACGACCGCGATCCTGGCGTTGCTCGCGACCGGCGGGGTCGTGGTGGCGGCCGCGGCGGGGGCGGCGGTGGCCGCCGTGCCCGCGCCGACCGCGATCCCGGCGGCGGCCGCGTACTTGAGGAGGGAGCGGCGGCCGAGGGCGTCGGCCCGCATGCCGCGGAGCTCGTCGACGGGCAGACCGAGCCGGTGGGCGTCGGCGTGCTCGGCGGCGAGGTGCTTCAGGAGGTGCATCGGGTTGGTGCGTGCCATGGGGCGCTCCTGGAGAAGAGGGGACGGTACCCGGGACGGGGTGGGGTCAGCTCTGGGGCACGGGGGCGGGCGCGGGGGACGCGTCGGCGGGGCGCTCGGCGGCGTCCTCCAGGACGATCCGGCCGATGACCTCGTACCGCTCGGGCCGCTTGGCCTTGAGGAAGAAGCCGAGGCCGAGGCCGCCGAAGAAGACCAGGCCGACGATCCAGGGGATCGCCCCGAAGAAGAGGGAGTCCGCCGCGAGCCCGGCCGCGGTCTCCATGTTCATGATCAGCAGGACGACGACGGCGATCATGCCGATGCCGCCGAGGAGCGGCGCGGTGAACGTCCTGAACCAGTGCCGGTCCTCGGGGTGGTGCGTGCGGAAGTAGCCGATGACGGCGAAGGAGCAGAGGGTCTGGACGATGAGGATCGCCATGGTGCCGAGGATGGCGAGCAGGGTGTACAGGTGGATGTAGGGGTCCTGGCCGGTCAGCCAGAAGGCGGCGACGAGGGCCACGGCGATCGCGCTCTGCACGTATGAGGCGATGTACGGCGAGCCGTGGCGGGCGTGGGTGCGGCCGAGCGCCGGGTGGAGGAAGCCCTCGCGGCCGATGGCGTAGAGGTAGCGCGAGGCGCACTGGTGGAACGCCATCCCGCAGGCGAAGGAGCCGGTGAGCAGCAGCCACTGGAACGCGTCGACCGCCCAGGCCCCGATGAAGGTCTCGGTGGGGGCGAAGAACAGGTCGAGCGGGTTGGCGGAGGCGGACAGCCTCACCGAGCCGCTCAGCCCGTTCCCGGCGATCGTCATCCACGAGACGTAGATGTAGAAGAGGCCGACGCCGATGACGGAGATCAGGGTGGCGCGCGGGATCACCCGCTTCGGGTCGCGGGACTCCTCGCCGTACATCGCGGTCGACTCGAAGCCCACCCACGACCAGAAGGCGAAGAAGAGGCCGAGGCCGGCGGAGGTGCCGGTGAAGGCGTTCCGGGGGTCGACCGGCTCGACGGGGATGCCGTCGGGGCCGCCGCCGGCGATCAGGACCGCGGTGGCGACCGCGAAGAGGACCGCGATCTCGGCGACGAGCATCACCCCCAGCGCCTTGGCGGTCAGGTTGATGTCGAAGTGGGACAGGACGGCGGTGACGGCCAGCATCGCGGCCGCGTACAGGACCCAGGGGAGGTCGACGCCGAACTGGTCGGAGACCGTCGTCTTGGCGAAGTAGGAGAAGACACCGACGATCGACGCCTCGAAGACGACGTACGCCAGGACCGCGAGCATGCCGGAGGCCATGCCGGCGATCCGGCCAAGCCCGTGCGAGATGTAGCCGTAGAAGGCTCCTGCGGCGGTGATCCGCTTGGCCATGGCGACGTAGCCGACCGAGAAGACGGTCAGCACGAGCGTCGCGAAGAGGTACCCGGCGGGCGCGCCGGTGCCGTTGCCGAAGCCGACGGCGATGGGGAGGTTTCCGGTCATCGCGGTGATCGGGGCCGCGGTGGCCACGGCCATGAAGACGACGCCGACCAGACCGACCGAGTTCGCCTTGAGCCGGTGGACCTCTGGGGTGGGGTTCTCTGCCATGGCGCGAGAGCATCCTCGCGTGTGACACAGGCCACAATCGACATGGGGTCGCGCAATTCCCTTCACCGCACGACGAGTTGTCGCCCCCTTGTACGAAGTGTCCGGTGCCGTGACCGTGGGGTGATGTCGCCGGAACACGGACGCGGGTAGCGTCCCGGCCCATGGACAATCAGGGCGGGATCACCGTGCAGCGGGCGCTCGAACTCCCGGGACTGCGCGGCGGGCTCCCGGAGGTCGTCGCGGGCGCCGACCGGCTGCACCGCACCGTGCGCTGGGTGCACGCGGGCGAGGTGCCGAACATCGCGTCGCTGCTCAAGGGCGGGGAGCTGCTGCTCACCACCGGCCTCGGGCTCGGCACCCGGCCCGCCGAGCAGCGGGCCTTCGTGCGGCGGCTGGCCGACCGGGGCATCGCGGCCCTCGTGGTGGAGCTCGGCCCGCGCTTCGCCCGGCTGCCCGCGACGATAGTGGAGACCGCCAGGACCGCCGGGCTCCCCCTCGTCCAGCTGCACCGCGAGGTGCCCTTCGTCGCCGTCACGGAGGAGATCCACACCGAGATCGTCAACGGCCACTACGCGCTCCTGCGCCAGGCCGAGGAGGTCCACCGTCAGTGCACGGAGGCCCTGCTCGGCGGCGGCGGGGTCCCGCAGGTCCTCCGCATCCTCTCCGACTTCGCCGCCAACCCCGTCTTCCTGGAGACCGCCGACGGCCAGCTGCTGTACGCGGCGGGCGCCGAGTCCGCCCCCGCCGACCCGCTCCAGGTCTGGGACGGCCTCCGCGGCCAGCGGGCGGCGCGCGAGTCCGGCCCGCCCACCGGCACGGTCCTCGTCGACGTGCCCGGCGGCGGCCCCGGCTCGGCGTCGGTACGCGCCCGCCTCGTCCTCCTGGCGGTGTCCGGCGCCCTCTCCCCCGTCCACCGGATGGCCGCCGAACGGGCCGCCGGCCTCCTCGCGGTCGTCCTCATGCAGGCCCGCCAGGAGGAGGAACTGGCCGCCCGCGGCCGCGGCGACTTCCTCACCGACCTCGCGGAGGGCCGGATCACCGCCGAGGCCGCGCCCGCCCAGGCCCGCGTCCTCGGCTTCAGGCCCGGCGACGGGCCGCTCCTGCCGGTCGTCATGCGCCTCGCCTCCGAGCTCTCCCCGTCCGGCAACTGGGCCCTCCTCGCCCGGGCCGTCCTCGAGGAGCTCTCCTCCGTCGGCGTCCCCGTCCTCCTCGGCGTCCGCCCCGTGGAGGGCCGCGTCCCCCTCCTCCTCGGCCTGCGCTCCGAGACGGAACGCACCGCCGTCGCCGACCGCGTCGCCGCGGCGCTGCGCGCGGGAGTCGAACGCGCCGGCCTCGAACGCGCCGGGGTCCACCCGCCGGTCGTGGTCGTCGGCGTCGCCGGCAGCTGGGCCGCGGCCTCGGCGGGCCTCCGCCACGCCGCCGAGACGGCCACCGCCGCCCAGGGCCTCTCGGATCTCCCCTGGTACGACGCGCGGCGTCTCGACATCGACCTCCTCCTGTGGCGCCTCCACTTCCACGGCGACACCGTGCTCCCCGCCTTCGTCGACCGCGCCATCGGGCCCCTCCGCGACCACGACCGCACCTCCCGGCCGCCGCTCCTCCCCACCCTGGAGACCTACCTCGCCCACGCGGGCCGCAAGGCGGAGACCGCCCGCGAGCTCCACCTGAACCGCCAGACGCTCTACAACCGTCTCGCCCGCATCTCCGAACTCCTCGGGACGGACCTCGACGACCCCCAGACCGTCCTCGCCCTCTCCCTCGCCCTCCGGGCCCGCCGCCACACCCCCTGACCCACCCCCGTCGACCGGGCCGGGCCCACCTCGTCGTGCCCCCCGAAGTCCCTACCGCCCCGCCAGCTCGTCGTACACGCTCAGGACGTGCGCCACGGTGTCGTCCTCCGTGGGCCACGTCCCCGCCTGGACGCGCCCCGCCGCGCCGAGGTCCATGCGGCGTTCGACGTCGTCGAGGAGGAGGCGCACGGTGTGGGCGAGGGCGGTGGAGTCGCCGTAGGGGACGAGTTCGGCGGCGTCGCCGACGAGTTCGGGGACGCCGCCGACGGCGGTGGCGACGAGGGGGACGCCGAGGCGGAGGGCTTCCTGGGCGAGGAGGGAGCGGGCCTCCCAGCGGGAGGGGAGGACGGCGATGTCGGCGGCGGCGAGCAGCTCGGCGACGTCCTCGCGCCGGCCGATGAGCCGAACGGGGAGGTCCTCGTCGGCGATGCGCCGCTGGAGGACGGCGCGTTCGCGGCCTTCCCCGGCGATGACGAGGAGCGGCTGCGGGTCGAGGTCGCGCCAGACGCGCGCGGCGTCGAGGAGGGTGCGGTAGCCGCGGCCGCGTTCGAGCGCGCCGACGGCCATGAGGAGCGGGCGGTCGACGGCGCCGAGTTCGGCGCGGGCCTTGCCGTCGTGGAGGCAGACGGGTCCGCGGGCGGCGGGCACGGTGACGGGGGCGAGCCGGGCGTCCCGGGCTCCGCACCGGCGGGCCCGGTCGACGAGTTCGGAGGAGGTGGCGAGGACGACGGTGGCGGCGCGGACGGTCCTGCGCTCCAGGAGCCGCTGGACGCCGCCGCGCGCACCGTCGAGGTGGCTGCGGCTGTGCCAGGTGGTGACCAGGGGCGCCCTGCCGTCTCCGGTGAGGGCGAGGGCGGCCCGTACGGAGGCCTGGAGGCCGTGCGCGTGGACGATGTCGGCGCCGATGGCGGCGTTGCGGACGGCGGTGACGGCGGCGGGGTCGCCGAAGCGCGGCAGGGGCACGAAGTGCGCGCCGGCGCCGATGTAGTCGTAGACGCGGTCGAGTTCGGCCGGGGCGCACACGGTCACGCGCACGCCCCTCGCCACCAGCCCCGAGGCGAGTGATCGGACGTGAGCGCTGCTGCCCGCGCTGCCGCCGCCCACCACCTGGACCGTACGGAGCTGTGTCACGCGCCCAAGGATGCCAGTCCGTGCCCCCGACCGTACGCACGTTCCGGCAGCGAAGTGGCGTCGTTCCCGTGTGCGGAACGCGTCCGGCGTACGGACCCTCCCGCGGATTCACTCACATGGGTGAGCGTGCGGAGGTGCCGTCCGCGCCCCCGTCGCGCGACGGCGCTCGTCCCGCGTCCCACGAGGGGCCGCGTTCCGCCGGAGGGCGCTCCCGCGGCAGGAGTCGGCCGTCGCGGCTCTCCGCCCACACGGCCGCGGCCACGAGTCCGGCGGCGTGCGCGGCGAGCCCGAGCCGCCCGTTCCCGGCGGCGATCGCCCCGCCGACGGCGGCGCCGAGCGCGTGCGCTCCGGTGTCGCCGAGCATGGTCCGCTCGCCGAGGTCCTCGCCGAGGAGCGCCGTCGCGGCCCCCATCGGCGCGGCGGCGGGCGCTCCGCGCAGCAGGCCGGGGGCGCCGAGTCCGAGGACGGTGAGGCCCGCGTACCCCGGGCGGACGTCCACGAGGTTGACCAGGTGCGCGGTGCCGGCGATGACGACGCCGGCGAGGAGCCTGTCGGCGGGCCGTTCCTTGAGGAGGGCGCCGGCGACGAGCGAGGCGGCGCCGATCCCGGCGAGCTTGACGGTCCCGCTGGTCACCTCGCCGTCGCGGAGCGCCGCCAGGTGGGCCCGGAACCCGCGCCGCCGGTCGCCGCGCAGGTCGTCGTACCGCCCGCAGGCGGCCGCCGCGACGACGGCGAGGGCGACGCCCGGGGCGGTCGGCAGGACGGCGACGGCGGTGCCGAGGGCGGCGGCGGGGCCGGCGTGGAGGGTGACCGGCCGGCCCGCGTGGTTGGTGCGCCGCCAGGCGTGCGGGCCGCCGGGCGTGCGGCGCGTCAGCAGGCCGTACGCGAGGCGGGTGGCGCCGAGGGCGGCGGCGAAGGTGCCGGCCCGCCCCGGGCGCCGGTTCACGCGTCCGCCCTGGCCGTCGCCAGCAGTTCCTCGGCGTGCGCCCGGGCCGTCTCCGAGTCCTCCTGGCCGGCGAGCATCCGGGACAGCTCGCGCACCCGCTCCTCGCCCTCCAGGACGGTGACGCCGGAGCGGGTCACGGAGCCGTCGTTGGTCTTCTCGACGAGCAGCTGCCGGTCGGCGAAGGCGGCGACCTGCGGCAGGTGGGTGACGACCACGACCTGCGCCGTCCGGGCGAGCTTCGCGAGGCGGCGGCCGATCTCCACGGCCGCCTTGCCGCCGACGCCCGCGTCGACCTCGTCGAAGAGGTACGTCGGGACCGGGTCGACCCCGGCGAAGACGACCTCGACGGCGAGCATCACCCGGGAGAGCTCACCGCCGGACGCGCCCTTGGCGATGGGCCGCGGCGGGGCGCCGGGGTGCGGGGCGAGCAGCAGCTCGACCTCGTCGGCGCCGGACGGGCCGTAGGCGACGCGACGTCCGCCGACCTCGACGCCCTCCGGGTCCTCGGTCTGGCCGATGGCGAAGGACACGCGCGCGTGGGGCATGGCGAGCGAGGCGAGCTCCGCGGTGACGGCGTCGGCGAACCGGTCGGCCGCCTCGGTGCGGGCGTCGGTGAGCCGCTGGGCGAGCACCGACAGCTCGTCGCGCAGCCGGTCGCGCTCGGCGGTCAGCTCCCCGATGCGGTCGTCGTCGCCGTCGAGCTCGCCGAGCCGCGCCGCGCTCTCCTCCGACCAGGCCAGGACGGCGGCGATGTCCTCGCCGTACTTGCGGGTGAGCTGGGTGAGCGCCGCGCGCCGCTCCTCGACGGCCGCGAGCCGCAGCGGGTCGGCGTCCAGGTCGTCGGCGTACCCGGCGAGTTCGGTGGCCACGTCGCCGAGCAGGATGGAGATCTCCCCCATCCGGTCGGAGAGCGCCGCGAGGGCCGCGTCGTGCGACCGTACGGCCTCCAGGGCCCGGCCGGCGCCGGCGACCAGGGTGGTCGCGTCGACGGACTCGGGGTCCTCGGGGTTGCCGGCGAGCGCGCCGTGCGCGAGGGACGCGGCGGAGGCGAGGGCCTCGGCGTGTCCGAGCCGCTCGGCCTCGGCGGCGAGCTCGACGTCCTCGCCGGGCAGCGGGGCGACGGCCTCGATCTCGCCGAGCCCGAAGCGCAGCAGATCGGCCTCCTGGGCGCGTTCCCGGGCCCGGGTGGTGATCTCCTCCAGCTCTCCGGTGACGGCCCTCAGCCGCCGGTACGCGTCGCCGTAGGCGCCGAGCGGTCCGGAGACGGCCTCGCCGGCGTACCGGTCGAGCGCGCCGCGCTGCCGGGCCGGCTTGAGCAGGCCCTGCTGGTCGGTCTGGCCGTGGACGGCGACGAGCTCGTCGGCGAGCTCGGCGAGCAGCCCGACGGGCACGGAGCGGCCGCCGAGGTGGGCCCGTGAGCGTCCCTCGGCCGAGACCGTACGGCTGACCAGCAGCACGCCCTCGTCGAGTTCGGCACCGGCCTCCTCGGCCCGTACGGCGGCGGGCGCGCCCGCGGGCACGCTGATCCGCCCCTCGACGACGGCCGACGCCGCGCCGATCCTCACCAGGGCCGGGTCCGCACGCCCACCGAGCAGCAGCCCCAGGCTGGTCACGACCATGGTCTTGCCCGCACCGGTCTCACCGGTCACCGCGGTGAAGCCGGGCGACAGCTCGACCACCGCGTCGTCGATGACCCCGAGCGACCGTATCCGCATCTCCTCCAGCACGCCCCAGACCATACGAGGTTTCCCCGGTCCGACGCGACATCGCCCCCGCGCGTAACCCTCCGGCGCGCCGATCGTTCGGGGCGGCCGGAGGGAGCGGGCGATCAGTGCGGGGCGCCCCGCCACCCCGACACCGGCAGGGCGAACTTGGCGACCAGCCGGTCCGTGAAGGAGGCGTGGTGCAGCCGGGCCAGCCGCACGGGAACGGCGCCGCGGCGCACCTCGACGCGGGCTCCGGCGGGAAGTTCCACGGTCCGCCGCCCGTCGCACCACAGCACCCCGTGGGGCGTGTGCGGCTCGACCTCGACCGCGAGCACCGACTGCGGGGTGGTGATCAGCGGCTTGGCGAACAGGGCGTGGGCCCCGATCGGGACCATGAGCAGCGCCTCGACCTCGGGCCAGACCACGGGCCCGCCGGCCGAGAAGGCGTACGCGGTGGATCCCGTCGGTGTCGCGCAGATCACCCCGTCGCAGCCGAAGCCGGTGACCGGGCGCCCGTCGATCGCGAGGACGACCTCCAGCATCCGTTCCGGGGAGACCTTCTGGACGGCCGCCTCGTTGAGCGCCCAGTCGCGGTGCAGGACGTCGCCGTTCTCGTAGACGACGACGTCGAGGGTCATCCGCTCCTCGACCTCGTACGCCTTCGTCACGACGCGGTCCACGACCTTGTCGAGGTCGTCGCGCTCGGCCTCCGCGAGGAAGCCGACCCGCCCCAGGTTGACGCCGAGCATGGGCACGCCCGACGCGCGGGAGAACTCGGCGCCGCGCAGCAGGGTGCCGTCACCGCCGAGGACGACGAGGAGTTCACAGCCGTCGAGCGCGTCGGAGCAGGCTTCCGGCACCTTCTCGACGGACGGCGGCAGGGGCAGGTCCGAGGCCTCGGCCTCCAGGACGCGGACGCCGATGCCGCAGCGCAGCAGCCCCAGGACGACCAGTTCGGCGCTGCGCACGGCGGCCGGCCGGCCGGTGTGCGCGAGCAGGAAGACGGTACGTGGTGCGGTATCTGGTGCTGCTGCCGTTGAGCTCAACGAGGTCCCTCCGCCACGGCGCGGTCGACATCCGCCGGATCCAGCGCGGGCGCGCCTGCCCGCAGCCACAGAAAGTACTCGACGTTGCCGGAGGGGCCGGGCAGCGGGCTGGCGGTGACGCCCAGGACGCCGAGGCCGAGTTCGGCGGCGCGCCGTGCCACGTTCTTCACGGCGTCGGCCCGGAGTTCGGTGCTCCGGACGACCCCGCCGGTGCCGAGTCGCTCCTTTCCCACCTCGAACTGCGGCTTCACCATCAGGACGAGGTCGGCGTCGGGGGCCGTGCAGGCCGCGAGGGCGGGCAGGACGAGGCCGAGCGGGATGAAGGAGAGGTCGCCGACG
Organism: Streptomyces sp. NPDC104202; assembly: GCF_055584185.1. NCBI lineage: Bacteria > Bacillati > Actinomycetota > Actinomycetes > Kitasatosporales > Streptomycetaceae > Streptomyces > Streptomyces sp. NPDC104202. Next base: position 48,726 of record NZ_JBVJMN010000058.1, read on the forward strand.
ACGAGGTCGACCGGGACGCCGTCGATGGCGTCGAGCGTCAGCTCGCGCACGTTCGTGCGGTCCTTCACGGTGACGCGCTCGTCGCTCTGCAGCGACCAGGCGAGCTGCCCGTAGCCGACGTCGACCGCGACGACGTGGGCGGCGCCCGCGCGCAGCAGGACGTCGGTGAAGCCGCCGGTGGAGGCTCCGGCGTCCAGCGCCCGCCGGCCCTCGATCCGCAGCCCCCGCGGGACGAACGCGGCGAAGGCGCCGGCGAGCTTGTGGCCGCCGCGCGAGACGTAGTCGGGGTCGGAGTCGTCCTGGACGACGACGATGGCCGCGGCGGTCTCCACCTGGGTGGCGGGCTTGGTGGCGACGGTCTTGCCGACGGTCACCCGGCCCGCGGCGATCAGCTGGCTGGCGTGCTCGCGCGAGCGCGCGAGCTTGCGCCGGACCAGCTCGGCGTCGAGACGGCGGCGTGCCACTCCTGCCACGTTCGGTTCAGCTCCTGTTGTCGTGCGGACGGGGGGTGGGGTGCGCGTCCAGCGAGGTCAGCTCCGCGCGCAGCCCACGGTGTACATCCTCGTACACCTCCAGGTGTCCGTCCGCCGGGAGGTGGTCCACCGCGGCGAGACGCTCCAGGTGCGCGTCGACGGGGCCGTGCCCGGTGAGCTCCCTGGCGACTCCGAGCGGGGCGGGCCCGGCGGGGGCGTACGGCTCCCCGGCTTCCTGTTCGGCGGGGTCCGGCATCTGCTCGCTCATGCCCCGACGCTACCGCGAAGGGCTGGGGTACCGTCGACGGCGATGGCGACGATCACGGAGTGCCGCGGCGCACTGGACAGACTTTCGGACAATCTGGCGCGGGCCGACGGCGACGTGCGGGGTGCGGCCGCCTTCGACCGCACCCTGAGCTGCCACGTCACGGACCTCGACACGACCTTCACGGGCCGTCTCGCCGACGGCCGGATCGAGGTCCTGGACACGGTGGCGGGACCGCCGCGGTCCAAGGCCCAGATCCGGCTCGCGATGGCGGGCGACGACCTGGTGGCGATGGTGGGCGGCGAGCTGAACTTCGCCAAGGCGTGGGCCTCGGGCCGGGTCAGGCTGGAGGCGGGCTTCCGCGACCTGATCCGGCTCCGCTCACTTCTGTAGGGCGGGCTCCTGGGCCGCGGGCTCCTGCGCCTGCGGTCCCACGGTCCGCCGGGCGCGGGCCTTCCGCCCGGCTGGGACGACCAGCGGCGTGCCCGTCTCCGGGTCGTCGATGACCTGGCAGCGCAGCCCGAAGACCCGCTCGACCAGCTCGGCGGTGACGACCTCGGCCGGCGGGCCCTGGGCGACGATCTCGCCGCCGCGGACGGCGATCAGGTGGGTGGCGTACCTGGCGGCGTGGTTGAGGTCGTGCAGGACGGCGACGAGCGTCCTGCCCTGGGTCTCGTGCAGCTCGGCGCAGAGGTCGAGGACGTCGATCTGGTGCTGGATGTCGAGGTACGTGGTCGGCTCGTCGAGCAGCAGCAGCGGCGTCTGCTGGGCGAGCGCCATCGCGATCCACACGCGCTGGCGCTGCCCGCCGGACAGCTCGTCGACGTACCGGTCGGCCAGTTCGGCGACGCCGGTCGCCTCCATGGACTCGCGGGTGATCCGCTCGTCCTCCGGCGACCACTGCCGCAGCAGCCCCTGGTGCGGGTAGCGGCCGCGCGCCACCAGGTCGGAGACGGTGATGCCGTCGGGCGCCACGGACGACTGCGGCAGCAGGCCGAGGGTCTTGGCGACCTTCTTGGCGGGCAGGGCGTGGATGGACTGGCCGTCGAGCAGGACCCGCCCGGTACTGGGCTTCAGCATCCGCGAGAGGGCGCGCAGCAGCGTGGACTTGCCACACGCGTTCGGTCCGACGATGACGGTGAAGGAGTTGTCAGGGATCTCGACGGACAGATCGCGGGCGATGACCCGCTGCTCGTACGCGAGGGTGACCGATTCCACGCTCAGCCGCTGCCCCTGCCGACCGTCCATGCCCGTACTCCTGATGTCCGCCAAGTCAAGAAAGAGTTAGGTTAGCCTATCCAACTTTCTCCGGACCGGGCCGGGTCGGCCCGGTGGCAGGGTCCGGCCCGCCGACCGGTCGGCGGGCCCGAGCCCCGCCCTCACCGGCTCCCTCACACCCCCAGCAGCGCCAGGGCCTTCCCCGCGTCCGGCACGCCGACGCCGGCGTCCGCCGCCGTCCACGCCGCCCCGCACAGGGCCCGCACGCCGTCCATCACGTCCGCCTCGCCCGCGGGCACTCCGGCCGCTCCGCCCTCCAGAACCAGCTCACCGGCGCGCACCGACGCCCGCCAGTCCCCGCACACGAACCCGCCGTCCCCGTCCGCGACCACGTCCGGCTGCCCCACGAGCAGCCCCCGCAGGTCCGCCGCCACGTACGTCGGCCGGTGCTCCGGCACCGCCGCCAGCAGCTGCGCCACGTCCGTCACTCCGGTCAGGACGAGCAGCGAGTCCACACCGCCGTTGAACGCGCCCTCGATGTCCGTGTCCAGCCGGTCCCCCACCACCAGGGGCCGCTCCGCGCCCGTGCGCAGCACCGTCTCCCGGTGCATCGGCGGCAGCGGCTTGCCCGCGACCTTCGGCTCCGCGCGGCCTCCCGCGGCGATCCGCACGACCTCCACCGCCGCGCCGTTGCCCGGCCCGATGCCCCGCGCCCCGGGAATCGTCAGATCGGTGTTCGAGGCGTACCACGGGACGCCCCGCTGCACCGCGTAGGCCGCCTCGGCGAACCGCCGCCACGGCAGCTCGGGACCGCCGTACCCCTGCACGACCGCCACCGGCTCGTCGTCCGCCGACTCCACCGGCACCAGGCCGCGCTCGCGCAGCGCCACCCGCAGCCCCTCCCCGCCGACGACGAGGACCCGGGACCCCGGCGGCACGTCGTCCGCGATCAGCCGGGCGACCGCCTGCGCCGAGGTGACGACGTCCCCGGGCGCCGCGGGCACCCCCAGCTCCGTGAGGTGTCCTGCGACCTCCTCGGGTGTCCGCAGCGCGTTGTTCGTGACGTACGCCAGGTGCATGCCGCCGGTCCGCGCCACACCGAGCGCCTCGACGGCGTGCGGCACGGCCTCACCGCCCGCGTACACCACGCCGTCCAGGTCGAGGAGGGCCGTGTCGTACGCCTCGCTCAACGGCACCGCGCTGCCGCCCGGACGATTCCCGCCGCCGTCCCGCCGTCCCTGGCCGCTCCGCACACTCACCGCTCGCTCCTCGCCTCACCGGGTGCCGTTCCCCCGCTCCCCCGATCATCGCTCATGGCGGCGCCCACATACGATGACGAGATGAACACCTCAGGTCACGCGGCCACCGACGTCCGCGACGACACCGCAGGGCTGCGCCTGGCCCCGTTCCGGGGACTCCGGTACGTCCCCGAACGGGTCGGCAGCCTCGCCGCCGTGACGTCCCCTCCCTACGACGTCGTCGTACGACCTGACGGTCTGCTCCATCTGGAGTCGGCCGACCCCCACAACATCGTCCGGCTGATCCTCCCGCAGGCCATCACCGCCGGCACCCGCCACCGCAAGGCCGCCGTCACCCTCGACCGCTGGCTCGCCGACGGCGTCCTCGCCCCGGACCCGGAGCCCGCGCTCTACGTGTACGAGCAGCAGGGCGACGGCATCCTCCAGCGCGGCGTCATCGGCGCCCTGGAGCTCTCCACCCCCGACGCCGGCGTCGTCCTCCCCCACGAGGACGTCATGCCCCACGTCGTCGAGGACCGCGCGGCCCTCATGCGCACCACCGCCGCCAACCTGGAGCCGCTGCTCCTCACCTACGTCGGCACGGACGAGGGCGGGGCCGACGCGGTCATCGCCCGCACCGTCCTGCGCGAGCCACTGCTCTCCACGACCACCGAGGACGGCTTCCACCACCGCCTCTGGTCCGTCACGGACCCCGCCGACCTGGCCACCGTCGCCGGAGACCTCGCCGGCCACCAGGCGCTCATCGCCGACGGCCACCACCGCTGGGCGACCTATCTGCGCCTGCGCGAGGAGCACGCCGCCCCGGGGCCCTGGAACTACGGCCTGGTCCTCCTCATCGACACCGCCCGCTACCCGCTCCGGGTCCGCGCCATCCACCGCCTCCTGAACCGCCTGCCCGTCGCCGACGCCCTCGCGGCCCTCGGCGACTCCTTCCGGGTCCGCCGCATCGAGCGTCCCCTCCCGGTGGCGCTGGAGGCCCTGGCGACGGCCGCCGCCGAGGGCAACGCCTTCCTCCTCGCCGGCGACGGCGCCTTCCACCTCGTCGACGCGCCCGACCAGGCCCTCCTGGACCGGACGATCCGCACCGACCGCCCCGACGCCTGGCGCACCCTCGACGCGACCGTCCTGCACTCCACCCTCCTGGAGAACGTCTGGCACATCCCGGACGCCCCCGAGGACATCGCCTACATCCACGACACCGAGGCGGCCGTCGCCCAGGCCGAGCGCCGCGGCGGCACGGCCGTCCTCATGCACCCCGTCCGCGAGGACGTCGTCCGCGATCTCGCCCGCCAGGGCGTCACGATGCCCCGCAAGTCGACCTCCTTCGGCCCGAAGCCGGCCACCGGCCTCGTCCTGCGCAGCCTCGCCCTGGACTGACCGGGCTCCCGCGAACGCAGAAGGGCGGCACCCCCACGGGGTGCCGCCCTTCTCATCGTTCGACCGGATCAGCCCTTGTCGGCCGCGCGCTCGTCCTCGTCGGACTCGTCGGACTCGTCGTCCTCGTCGTCCTCGTCCTCGTCCTCGTCGAGCTCGACGTCCTCGACACCGACCTCGGCGTCGACGGACTTCACGGGCTCGTCGGACGCGTCGAGGTCGTCGGACTCGTCGAAGGCGTCGACGAACTCGACACCGTCCATCTCGGCCAGACGGTCCGACGCGTCCGTGGCGCCGTCCTTGTCGGCCTCCAGGGCCTTGGCGAACCACTCGCGCGCCTCGCCCTCACGACCGGCGGCGAGCAGCGCGTCGGCGTACGCGTACCGCAGGCGCGCGGTCCACGGGTGCACGGCGTGGGAGGCCAGCTCGGGGCTCTGCAGGGTCACGATGGCCGCGTCGAGCTGCCCCATGTCCCGGCGCGCGCCGGCGGCGACGAGCCGCATCTCGACCTGACCGGCCTTGTCCAGCTTCAGCACCTCGGGCTCGCCGGCCATCGCAAGCGCCCGCTCGGGCCGGCCGAGGCCGCGCTCGCAGTCGGCCATGACGGGCCACAGCTCCACGCCGCCGCTCATCCGGCGCGCGGCACGGAACTCCGCCAGCGCCTCGGAGTACTTCTGCGTCGCGTACGCGGCGAAGCCGGCCGCCTCACGCACGGCCGCCACACGCGACGCGAGCCGCAGGGCCACCCTGGAGTACCCGTACGCCTGCTCCGGGTCCTCGTCGATGAGCTGCGCCACCATGACGAGGTTGCGCGAGACCTCCTCGGCGAGACCCTTCGGCAGGCTCATCAGCTCCTGCCGCACGTCCGGGTCGATCTCCTCGCCCGTGACCTCCGGCGGGATCGGCAGCCGCTTGATCGGCGCCCTGTCACTCCGCTCCCGGTCGAAGTCCCGGCCGCCCCGGTCGTCCCGGCGCCCGTAACCACCCCGGTCGTCGCGCCCGCGGTACCCACCACGACTGTCGCCACCGCGCTCGTCGCGACGGAAGCCACCGCCACGGTTGTCGCCGCCACGGTCGTCACGGCGGAAGCCGCCGCGGTTGTCGCCGCCACGGTCGTCGCGGCGGAAGCCGCCGCGGTTGTCGTCACGACGGTCGTCACGCTGGTACGAGGGACGCTCGTCGCGACGGAACGACGGACGGTCCCCACCACGGCTGTCGCCACCGCGGTCATCGCGACGGAAGCCACCGCCGCGGTTGTCGCCGCCACGGTCGTCGCGGCGGAAGCCGCCGCGGTTGTCGTCACGACGGTCATCACGCTGGTACGAGGGACGCTCGTCGCGACGGAACGACGGACGGTCCCCACCACGGCTGTCGCCACCGCGGTCATCGCGACGGAAGCCACCACCGCGGTTGTCCCCACCACGGTCGTCACGGCGGAAGCCACCGCCACGGTTGTCCCCACCACGGTCGTCACGGCGGAAGCCACCGCCACGGTTGTCCCCACCACGGTCGTCACGGCGGAAGCCACCACCGCGGTTGTCGTCACGCGAGAAGCTCGGACGGTCCCCACCACGGTTGTCGTCACGGCGGAAACCGCCACCGCGGTTGTCGCCGCCACGGTCGTCGCGGCGGAAGCCGCCGCGATTGTCGTCACGACGGTCATCACGCTGGTACGAGGGACGCTCGTCGCGACGGAACGACGGACGGTCCCCACCACGGTTGTCGCCACCACGGTCGTCACGGCGCCCGTAGCCACCGCCGCGGTTGTCCCCGCCACGGTCGTCGCGACGGAAACCACCGCCACGGTTATCGTCACGCGAGAAGCTCGGACGGTCCCCACCACGGTTGTCGTCACGGCGGAAACCGCCACCGCGGTTGTCGCCGCCGCGGTCGTCGCGGCGCCCGTAGCCACCGCCGCGGTTGTCGCCGCCACGGTCGTCACGACGTCCGTAGCCGCCGCGGTTGTCCCCACCACGGTTGTCGTCCCGGCGCGGCCCGCGGAAGCCGCCCCGGTCGCCACCGGCACCGTCCCTGCGACGCGGCTCGCGCTCCGGACGGTCGTCGGGAGAGTTGGTGGGCATGGTCGTGACTCCTCTGTCTTCGGGTACTGCAGTCATTCTCGCGCAGCCGGCACTCGGCCGCGCATCGGAAAAAAGTCGAGCAAAAAACAAAAGGACCCCTGGTCCCAGCGTGAACGCTGGGACCAGGGGTCCTGAAGAATTGTTCGGCGGCGTCCTACTCTCCCACAGGGTCCCCCCTGCAGTACCATCGGCGCTGAAAGGCTTAGCTTCCGGGTTCGGAATGTAACCGGGCGTT
>NZ_JBVJMN010000059.1:0-55504 GCF_055584185.1 Streptomyces sp. NPDC104202
GCCCGGTTACATTCCGAACCCGGAAGCTAAGCCTTTCAGCGCCGATGGTACTGCAGGGGGGACCCTGTGGGAGAGTAGGACGCCGCCGAACAATTTTTAGCCTCAACCCCCGGACATCGTCCGGGGGTTGAGGCATTTTTGCGTTCTAGGCTGTGGTCATGCGATACGACCTGGTCATCTTCGACAACGACGGTGTGCTCGTGGACAGCGAGCCGATCTCCAACACGCTGCTGGCCGGCTATCTGACGGAGCTCGGGCACCCGACGACGTACGAGGAGTCGGTGCGGGACTACATGGGGTCGGCGATGCACCGGATTCACGACCTGGTGGAGGAGCGGACCGGGCAGAAGCTGCCGGCGGGGTTCGACGAGACGTTCCACGGGCGGGTCTTCGAGGCGTTCCGGGCGGAGTTGGAGCCGGTGGCCGGGGCCACGGACGTGCTGAAGGGGCTCGTCGCGGCGGGGGTGCCGTACTGCGTGGCGTCCTCGGGGAGCCATGAGCGGATCCGGGTCGGGCACCGGAAGACCGGGCTGGACGCGTGGTTCCGGGACGAGATCGTGTTCAGCTCCGAGGACGTGGGGCGGGGCAAGCCGGCGCCGGACCTGTTCCTCCACGCCGCGGAGCGGATGGGGGTGGTCCCGGGGCGGTGCGTGGTGATCGAGGACAGCCGGCTCGGGGTCCAGGCGGCGCTGGCGGCCGGGATGGACGTGTACGGGTTCACGGCGATGACCCCGGAGGAGAAGCTCGCCGGGGCCGCCGGGTTCTTCGGGAGGATGGACGAGCTGCCCGCGATTTTGGGCCTGTGATCCATCTACCCAGCGGTAGGTTCCGGCCATACGCTGTGCCGCTATGACGGATGCGCGGTTGCGGCGTGGGCGGGGAGCCCTGGCGGTCAGTTTCTTCGTGCAGGGGGTCACCTTCGCCCTGCTCGTGACCCGGATCCCGGCGATCCAGGACCGGTACGGGATATCCGACGGGCTGCTGCCGGCGTTCCTGGCCGCCGTGCCGATCCTGGCCGGGGTGGCGAGCGTGGCGACCGAGAAGGTCGTCGCCCGGGTGGGGCCCGCGGTGGTGCTGCGGTGGGCGCAGCCGTTCGTGCTGCTCGCGCTCCTGGCGGTGGGCGCCGGGTCGGAGCTGTGGCAGGCGGCCGTCGCCCTGGGGCTGTTCGGGCTCGCCGTCGGTGCGCTGGACGCCTCGATGAACATGCTCGGGGTCAGTCTCCAGAGGGCGTACGGGCGGAGCATCATGCTCGGCTTCCACGCCTCGTACAGCCTCGGCGGAATCGCGGGGGCCTCGCTGGCCTGGGTGGGTGCCCACTGGCACCTGTCGCTGTTCGTGTCGTACCTGCCGGTCGTGGCCGTGCTGCTGCCCGCGGCGTTCGTCGGGAGCCGTTGGTACGTGGCCGGTGGGGACGGGCCGGCGGAGGAGGCGGCGGCTGCCAAGGGGAGCGGGATCGCGTTCCGGCTGCTGCTGCCGCTGTGCCTGGTGATGACCTTCGCGTACATCGGGGACTCCACGGTCTCCAACTGGAGCGCCAAGTACCTCCAGGACGTGCTCGGCAGTTCGGAGGAGGTGGCGACCGTGCCGTACAACGCGTACATGGTCACGACGCTGCTCGGGCGGGCCGTGGGGGACCTGGGGGTGCGCAGGCTCGGGGCCGCGGCGGTCGTGCGGGGCGGGGCGGTGCTCGCGGCGCTGGGGTTCGCGGTGGTGTCGGTGGCGCAGGGGGCCTGGGTGGGGATCGCGGGGTTCACGGTCCTGGGGTTCGGGCTGAGCGTGATCGTGCCGCAGACCTTCGCGGCGGCCGGGCGGCTGTTCCCGGGGTCGAGCGACGCGGCGGTGGCGCGGCTGAACGTCTTCAACTACGTGGGGTTCCTGGTCGGGTCGCCGTTGGTGGGGGCCCTGGGGGACGCGTGGAGCTATCGGGGGGCGATGCTCGTGCCGATGGTGCTGGTCCTGGTGACGGTGGCGTACGCCACGTCGTTCGGCTCGCGGGAGGCCCGATACGGTGGCGGTCATGAGCGGCCGCGCACTGTTGATGTGGGATGAAGCTGTCACGCAGTACGACTTCGGGTCCGAGCATCCGATGGATCCGGTACGGCTCGCGCTGACGATGTCGCTGGTGCGGGCGTTCGGCCTGGACGGGGCGGTGGACGTGGTGTCGGCGAAGCCGGCCGGGGACTCCACGCTGCGGTTGGTGCACCGTGAGGACTATGTGGCCGCGGTGCGGGCGGCGTCGGCGGATCCGCGCGGTGCCGACCAGGGGTACGGGCTGGGCACCGTCGACGACCCGGCGTTCGCCGGGATGCACGAGGTGTCGGCGCTGATCGCGGGGCAGTCGGTGGGGGCGGCGGAGGCGGTGTGGCGCGGGGAGGCCGCGCATGCGGTGAACTTCGCGGGCGGTCTGCACCACGCGATGCCGGGCTCGGCCTCGGGGTTCTGCATCTACAACGACGCCTCGCTGGCGATCGCGCGGCTGCTCGAACTGGGCGCGGAGCGGGTCGCGTACGTGGACGTGGACGTGCATCACGGCGACGGGGTGCAGGCGGCGTTCTGGGACGATCCGCGGGTCCTGACGGTGTCGCTGCACGAGCATCCCCGGACCCTGTTCCCGCAGACGGGGTGGCCGGAGGAGACGGGCGCGGCGGGGGCCGGCGAGGGCGGGGCCGTGAACGTGGCGCTGCCGGCCGGGACGGGGGACGCGGGGTGGCTGCGGGCGTTCCACGCGGTGGTGCCCGAGCTGCTCGCGGACTTCCGGCCGCAGGTCCTGGTGACGCAGCACGGGGCGGACACGCACTTCGAGGATCCGCTGGCGCACCTGGCGGTGTCGCTGGACGCGCAGCGGGCGGTGCAGGAGGCGTGTCACGAGCTGGCGCACGCGCATGCCGACGGGCGCTGGCTGGCGCTGGGCGGCGGCGGGTACGCGGTGGTGGACGTCGTGCCGCGGTCGTGGACGCATCTGGTGGGGATCGCGGCGCACGCGCCGGTGGACCCCGCGTCGGTGATCCCGTCGTCGTGGCGGGACGAGGTGTACGCGCGGACCCGGCAGTTGGGGCCGGCGCGGATGACGGACGGGCGGTGGCCGGTGGGCTTCCGCGACTGGTCCGAGGGGTACGACCCGGCGGACCGGCTGGACCAGGCGGTGCTGGCGACGCGGAAGGCCGCCTTCCCGCTGCGCGGGCTGCTCGCCTAGGCGTCTCCTCCGGTCCCGGGGGGACGCGGCCGGGGTGGTCGTCCCCCCTTTCGGGGCGGCTGAGGGGACCGCACGGCCGTGGTTACGCCGACCGTGCGGTGTGCGGGGGGTTTCGACTCGGCGGCGAGGGTGTTCCGGCAGCATCGGAAGGGTGTTGAGTACCGGGGCGCTGCGGGCGCATCTGTTGGCGGCGGGGTTGGCGGGGACCGTGGCGACGTCGCGGGAGGAGAACCTGCGGAGCTACCGGCTCTTCGCCGCGCGGGATCCGCGGGTGCTGCTGGGGCTCGATCCGACCGGTGGGTGGGATGAGGCCGATCTGCTGAGGCTGATGGCGGACAAGTGCGGGGTGTCGGGGGATCCGGCGCACCGGACGGGGGCCGACGCCATCGATCCCGAGCGCACGTTGAGGGGGCTCGACGCCTTCGCCGGGCGGCTGGCCGCGGCGGCCGCGGGGCGGGTCCCGGTGCTGTTCGGGACGGGGCACCCCCACCGTCTGCTCGGTTTCTACGTCGCTCTCGCAGACGCTTTGTCGGCGGCGGGATGTCTTGTCCTCACCCCGGCGCAGGGGAGATGTGTCGACATAACGACCCGGTTCGGCGTACGCACGTACCTCCTCGACTACGTACGGGGGGTCGCGCTGGTACGGGAGCCCGGACCGCCCGGGGGAGGGCGTGAGCGGGGGGCGCATTCCCACTCGCCGTTGCCGGTCAGGGCCGCGCTGGAGAGCGCGGCCGAGGCCGGCGGGCCGCTGCCGGAGCTCGTGGTCGGGGATCACGGCTGGGTCTGCGGTGCTGGTCAGCTGGGTATCGAGGCCATCGGGCTGGCCGATACGGATGATCCGGCGCTGTTCGTCGGTGAGGCGGAGGGGCAGGTGTCGGTGGCGGTCCCCCTGGACGACGGCGTGCGCTCCGCCTCCTACCGTCCTCTCACGCGCTATGTACTCAATCGAGCGTGTCTGTCACGGTAAACGGCCGATGGCAGCTCCTCTTCCCCACTCGTACCACCCGCCCCTAGTCTGGAGAGTGAGCGCTCGGCGACGAAGAGTCACCGGAGGGGAAGCCGGTGGGCGTCGCGGCGGAAGGTACAGGTGGGTCATGGCTGCTGGCGATCGACCTCTCAACGAGGTCAAGTTTCTGACCGTGGCGGAAGTCGCCTCGGTGATGCGCGTCTCGAAGATGACCGTGTACCGCTTGGTGCACAGCGGTCATCTGCCGGCGATCCGGGTGGGCAGGTCCTTCCGGGTGCCGGAACAGGCGGTTCACGAGTACCTGAGGGAGTCCTTCGTGGGGGTGGGGACCGCGTAGCGAGCGCGCGGCCGTAACGCCGGGAGACCTCCGTACGGCCCTCGGATTACAAGCCCGGTGCTCGGGACGGTAGGCTAGGCCGACGTAGGTCGTGTGGGCCCAGACGCCCCGCACCGATCCCCGCCGGGAGGCGGGGATGTTCCGAGAAGTGAGCGAGGGTAGTCGTGGGCTCTGTTATCAAGAAGCGGCGCAAGCGGATGGCGAAGAAGAAGCACCGCAAGCTGCTCAAGCGCACGCGCGTTCAGCGTCGCAACAAGAAGTAAGGCGACCGCTGCACCGCAGCATTTCGTGCGTCAGGCGTGGCCCTTCACCGTTCGCGGTGGAGGGCCACGTTTTTTATCGCGCGGAAATCCGGAGGCGCTACGGTGGCGACCAAAGGAAGACGGACGGAAGGCGCGGATCTTGGGCAAGGTCGTGCTCGTCACCGGTGCCGCCCGGCATCTGGGCGGCCGCTTCGTGCGGCGGATCCAGCGGGACCCCGAGGTGGACCGGGTGATCGCCGTGGACGCGGTCGAGCCGCAGCACCAGCTCGGCGCCGCCGAGTTCGTCCGCGCCGACATCCGGCGGCCGGAGATCGCGAAGGTCCTCGCCGAACACGACGTCGACACGGTGGTCCACCTCGACGTCACCGGCACCCCGCTCGGCGCCGGCGGCCGGACGTCGGTCAAGGAGACCAACGTCATCGGCACCATGCAGCTGCTGGGCGCCTGCCAAAAGTCGCCGCGGATCGGGCGGCTGGTGATCAAGTCCAGTACCGGCGTCTACGGTGCCGCGCCCCGCGACCCGGCCGTCTTCACCGAGACGACCCCCGCCAAGTCGCTGCCGGGCGGCGGCTTCGCGAAGGACGCCGTCGAGGTCGAGGGATACGTACGGGGCTTCGCCCGGCGCCGCCCGGACGTGGCGGTCTGCGTGCTGCGCTTCGCCAACATCCTCGGGCCCCGGATCGACTCCCCGCTGGCCGAGTACCTGGCGCTCCCGGTCCTGCCCACCGTCCTCGGCTACGACCCCCGGCTCCAGTTCGTCCACGAGGACGACGTCGTCGACGTGCTGCGCCTGGTGGCGCACGAGCCGCGCCGGTCCACCCTGAACAGCGGCACGTTCAACATCGCCGGGGACGGGGTGCTGCTGCTGTCGCAGTGCGCCCGGCGCCTCGGCCGGCCGACCGTGCCGGTGCTGCTGCCCGCGGTCACCTGGGTCGGCACGGCGCTGCGCACGGTCGGGATCACCGACTTCGCGCCCGAGCAGATCCGCCTGCTGACCCACGGACGGGTCGTCTCGACGGTCCAGACGCGCGAGGTCCTCGGCTTCACGCCGCGCCGGACCACGGCGGAGGCCTTCGCCGACTTCGCGCACAGCCGGGGGCCGGGGCTGCTGCCGCCCGAGCTGCTCGCCGGGGCCGTGGACCGGCTCGCCGGACGCCTGGGCCGCTCCGCGGCCGCCGCGCCGGCCGCCTCTCCCGTGACCCCTGTTCCCCCTGTTCACGACGGCGCCTGAGGAGACCGGACAAGCGATGGCGGACGCCAAGGTCATTCCGTTCGACGACGACCGGTCGCGGGCCCGGCGGCGGCCCGGGAGGGCCGACGGCGAGGCCGCGCCCGTACGGGCCCTGCCGGGGCCTCAGCAGGACGCCGGGGAGCCTGAGTCGGCCGGCCCGGCGACCGGCGCGCACGGCGGCGCGGACGGGCCCGCAGAGGGCTCCGGCGAGCGCGCCGGGGGCAGCGGCTGGGAGCGGCGGCTCGCGGGCGGGCTCGCGTTCCTCCGGCGCCGGATCACCGGCGAGTACGAGGTCGACGAGTTCGGCTACGACGAGGAGCTCACCGACCAGGTCCTCATGTCGCTGCTGCGCCCGCTGTACGAGAGCTACTTCCGGGTGGAGGTGAAGGGCGTCGAGAACATCCCGGCCGACGGCGGGGCGCTGATCGTCGCCAACCACTCGGGGACGCTGCCGCTGGACGGGCTGATGATGCAGGTCGCCGTCCACGACCACCACCCGGCCGGCCGGCACCTGCGCCTGCTCGCCGCGGACCTGGTCTTCATGCTGCCGGTCGTCAACGAACTGGCCCGCAAGGCGGGGCACACGCTCGCCTGCGCGGAGGACGCGGAACGGCTGCTGCGGTCCGGCGAGATCGTCGGCGTCATGCCGGAGGGCTTCAAGGGGATCGGGAAGCCGTTCGGGGAGCGGTACAAGCTCCAGCGGTTCGGGCGGGGCGGCTTCGTCTCGACGGCGCTGCGGGCCGGGGTGCCGATCGTGCCCTGCTCGATCGTGGGCGCCGAGGAGATATACCCGATGATCGGGAACGCCAAGACCCTGGCGCGGGTGCTCGGCTTCCCCTACTTCCCGCTGACGCCGACCTTCCCGTGGCTGGGTCCGCTGGGGGCGCTGCCGCTGCCGACGAAGTGGACCATCCAGTTCGGCGAGCCGATCCCGACGGACTCGTACGCGCCGGAGGCCGCGGAGGACCCGATGCTGATGTTCAACCTGACGGATCAGGTCAGGGAGCAGATCCAGCACACGCTCTACAAGCTGCTGGTGCAGCGGCGGTCGGTCTTCTTCTGACCGACCGCCTGCCGGCCGACGGGCATGAAGAAGGGGCGCCCCCCGTCCGTGGGGGCGCCCCTTCTCCTTGCTAGCGAGCGTCCTCGCTGTCGATGCCGAGGCCCGGAAGAAGGCCCGGCAGGAGTGGCGGAAGGGTGACGTCGGGGACGTCCGAGGTAGCCTGGCCGCCCGACGGGACGGACGGGGTCCCGGTCGGGGAGGGCTTGAGCAGCCCGCCGGCGCTGCCGCCGAGGAGACCGTCGTCCTCCGGGTCGACCGTGCCGCCCGCGCTCGGGCTGGTGCCCGTGCTCGGCCCGGACGGACGCGGCGGCGCGGAGTGGCCGCCGGGCGCGGTGGTGTCGCCGGACGGCGGACGCTGGGCGTCCGTCCCCTGGCCGCCGCCCGGGGAGCCGGGCCTGCTGCTCGGGTCGGCGGAACCGATCGCACCCTTCTCGGGGGTGCGGGGGAGCATCGACTGGAGCGGCTGGACGTCCTCGTCTATGGCGTCGAAGACGTGCGTCACCTCGCTGCCGACGTCCGCGAGCTGCACGGGCAGCCGGTCGCGGAGGCCGTTCCAGGCGTCCCGGTGGGCCTGGGCGAAGGAGTTGAGCCGTGCCATCGGGGCGATCTCGCCGTCCCGCTGGTACGCCTGGCGGAGCAGGCGGTGGCCTTCGCTGGCGTCGTGCTTCATTCCGCCCAGGACCCGGCGGATCTCGCCGAGGGACTCGTGGTCGAGGTCGCCCGCGCGGCCGCGCTCCATGAGCCTGCGGGCCTCGCTGAGGCGGGTGGAAGCCTGGTCGAGGTAGATGCCGCCGCGGTCCGCGTCGTCATCCGCCATGCCCAGCTTGATGTCCTCCATGCCCCGCTTGAGCCCGTAGAGCGAGTCGCCCGGCAGGGCGTCGGAGCTTGCGGCGGCCACCCCGCCGAAGGCTCCCGCCGCCACACCGACGGTGAGACCGCCGGCGGCGAGGCCCTTGGTCCAGCGGGAACGGGGGCGCAGCTTGCGGAGCGGGGAGGCCCGGTGGGTCCCCTTGCCGCCGGCCGTGCGCTGCTCCGGGACCATGGGGCCCCCGGCCGCGCTGCCCTCCATGAGCATCGCTTCCATGGCGGCGACGAGCTGGGCTCGTTGCACCACCTTGACCTCGGGGTCCAGCTGTGGCTTCGGCAACGCGCCGAGACCGTTCGCCAAGGCCGACAGCCGCCCCTGCTCGGCCGGTTCGGCCGGGGCTTCGGGCTGCTCGGCCGCCGCGCCCTCGGACGCCCGGTCCTCCAGGGCCTGGGCGAAGGCGTTCGCCCGCCGGTGCGCCGATACGTTCGCGATCACGGGCGGCACCTCCTCTCGTCATGATGGTCGACTCCCCGGGGTGTCCGGAGGGTTGCACACCTTGAGCGCATCCACACGAAAGAGTGAGTGGCTGCGGACATGGCGTGTCCACAGGGAGCCTGCATCCCGCACAACGAGCGGCGCGGCACTTGGGTTACGCGCGAAAGATGATCGGACCAGTGCGTCATCGAGGCGTCACCGACTGTGAGTTGGGCGGGGGTCGTGGGGGCGTGGGGAAAGACGTCGGAGTGGGGGGAGGGAGCGTGCCGGACGGGGCACGGGACCGCGTGTGGGGGGCGCGGAGCGGTCAGCGGGCGTCGTCCGGGAGGAGGCGGGCCAGGGTGCGGACGGCCCGGTACTGGAGGGTCTTGATCGCACCCTCGTTCTTCCCCATGACCCGGGCGGTCTCGGCGACCGAGAGGCCCTGGAGGAAGCGCAGGGTCACGCACTCCTGCTGCTGGGGGTTGAGGCGGCGGACGGCGTCGAGGAGGGCGGCGTTGGAGAGGGACTCCAGGACCGAGTCCTCGGGGCTGCGCTCGACCTCGTTGGCGTCGAGCATCTCGCCGGTGGTGACCTCGAGGCGGAAGCGGCTGGACTTGAAGTGGTCCGCGACCAGGTTCCGGGCGATGGTGACCAGCCAGGCGCCGAAGTCGCGGCCCTGCCAGGTGAAGGTGGAGATCCGGCGCAGGGCGCGCAGGAAGGTCTCGCTGGTGAGGTCCTCCGCCGTCGCCTTCCCGCCGACGCGGTAGTAGATGTAGCGGTAGACCGTGTCGCTGTACTGGTCGTACAGGCGGCCGAACGCCTCGGCCTCGCCGGCCTGGGCCCGCTCGACCAGGTCCATCATGCGGGCGCTGTCGCTGTCGGCGGTGGGCCGGCGGTGGGTGGTCGAGGTCGTGGATCGCGCGCCACGTCTGCCCACGGCGGCCCCGCCGTCGGCGAGGGCGTAGCAGGGCCCGACGGGTGCCGGTGCGGCGAAGGCGAAAGCGGGGACAGGGCCGGCGTACGCGGTGGGGACGAAGCCGCGCAAGAGGTCGAGGACCGTTGCGCGCAGCGTAGCCAGGCCCGAGGTGTCAACCCCGACGTGTGGGTACACGGGACTCCCAGAGGCAGAGCTTCCATCACGTGCAGTGCGGGACCGTTCACCCGTCGTGACGACGCGAGGGGTCCTTTGTGCGTCTGAGGAGAATAACGCTTCGTACAGGCAGCGCTACACCCAGTTGCTCAAATCACCGGTTCCGTCGTTTCCGTTACCGCTTGCAGTCGGAACAAGGCACGGTTAGTGACTAGTTGTTGATCGTTTTGCTTCCGAGTGTGACTGCGTGCGCGTTACGTTGTGTTCAAGTGCGCGACGTGTGCGTGATCGTGGCCGCTGCTGGGTAAGGAGTCCGGATTGCCTGGTGGTCGACGCGTGCGGGGGTGTTCGACCACGGACGGGTGAGGGCCGCTGGTCCGGGGTTGTCGCAGATGATCGCAGCCGAAACGTATCGGCAGGTGGGCGGCGCACCCGGAGGCCGCGGCCCCCGGGCCGCCCGGCGCGGCGGGCCCGGGGCGGACGGGGCGGGTGCCCCCGGGGTGTCAGTGGCGGCGGCGGTGCAGGGCGACCGCGGCGGCCGTCCCGCCGGCGAGGGCGCCGAGCCCCGCGGCCGCGGGGATGCCGACCTTCGCGGCCTTGCGGCCGGTGCGGTAGTCGCGCAGCCGCCACTCGCGGTCCCGGGCGTGCTTGCGCAGCTGGGCGTCGGGGTTGATCGCGTACGGGTGGCCGACGAGCGACAGCATCGGGATGTCGTTGTGCGAGTCGCTGTACGCGGCGCAGCGGGTCAGGTCCAGGCCCTCGGCGGTGGCGAGCGCCCGTACCGCCTCGGCCTTGGCCGGTCCGTGCAGGGGCTCCCCGACCAGCTTGCCGGTGTAGACGCCGTCCACGGACTCGGCGACCGTGCCGAGCGCGCCGGTCAGCCCGAGCCGGCGGGCGATGATCGTGGCCGTCTCGACCGGGGCGGCCGTGACCAGCCAGACCTTCTGGCCGGCGTCCAGGTGTGCCTGGGCCAGGCCGCGGGTGCCGGGCCAGATGCGGTCGGCCATGTACTCGTCGTAGATCTCCTCGCCGATCGACATCAGTTCGGCGACGCGGTGGCCCTTGACGATGGAGAGGGCGCTGTCGCGGGCGTCCTGCATGTGCTCGGGGTCCTCGACCCCGGCGAGCCGGAACCATGCCTGCTGCCAGGCGAAGCGGGCGAGTTCGCGGCGCTGGAAGAACTTCCGCTTGTAGAGGCCGCGGCCGAAGTGGAAGATCGCGGCGCCCTGCATGACGGTGTTGTCGAGGTCGAAGAAGGCGGCGGCCCTCACGTCGCCGACGACCGGGAACTCCGGTTCGGGCGGGGTCTCGGCCTCGGCCGCAGCCGCGGCCGCCTCCTCCTCCCGCTCCCGTTCCAGCTGGAGCGAGGACTTGCGCGCCGCCTCGGCAGCGGCCTCGCCTGCGAGGACGCTGCGCGCGGTGGCGGAGCGCCTACGGGGGGTGAGCCATCCCAGAGAGGCCATGTCGTGAGCATAGCCAGTCTGTTCGGTCCTACCCGACGTGTGACGATGCCAGGGCGTGAACAGTGTGGGGCTCCCCTGTTAATCGGGTGCCGCTCGGTCGCGGACGGGTCGCGCACGGTGGCGGGGCGCCGCCCGGCCGAGGGGACAGAATGGACGTCATGTTCGGACGGACGAAGAAGAAGGCCGACCCCGCGTCGCGCACCGTGACGCTGATCGGCAAGCCGGGGTGCCATCTCTGCGACGACGCCCGCGCGGTGGTCGAGGCGGTGTGCGCCGAGACGGGCGCACGCTGGGAGGAGAAGGACATCTCCCGGGACGAGGAGCTCCACCGGGCCTACTGGGAGCAGATTCCGGTCGTCCTGGTCGACGGCGAGCAGCACACGTTCTGGCGCGTGGACGCGGAGCGGCTCCGGCGCGAACTGGGTGCGTGACCGAAAGGCGGTTACCATCATGGACGTTTTGTTGGGTTTCGGGGGCGACGTCGTGAGAGGTGTGTGCGGTTTTGCCCCCTTCGGGTTCCCAACGCGCTGACACGCTCTCCGGTTCCGCGACGATGCGAACCGGCCGCGTGACCCCGGTCACTTTGGCCGGACAAAACGGACACCATCTTTGTGCACGCGTTCACAAAGACATAGCCTGCATTCGACGGGGCGGTCTTGGGACATATGGCCGCCTGCAGCCCCGCTCATCCCGCAGGAGCACCGTGGCAACTGGCCGAACTCACCGACCGGCGACCCGAAGCCGAGGAATTCCCGAGGCCACCGTCGCCCGCCTTCCGCTGTATCTGCGCGCCCTCACCGCGCTCTCGGAACGCTCCGTACCCACGGTCTCCTCCGAGGAGCTCGCGGCCGCCGCCGGCGTCAACTCGGCGAAGCTGCGCAAGGACTTCAGCTACCTGGGCTCCTACGGCACCCGCGGGGTCGGCTACGACGTCGAGTACCTCGTCTACCAGATCTCCCGCGAGCTGGGCCTCACGCAGGACTGGCCCGTCGTCATCGTCGGCATCGGCAACCTCGGTGCCGCGCTCGCCGGCTACGGCGGCTTCGCCTCCCGCGGCTTCCGCGTCGCCGCGCTGATCGACGCCGACCCCGCCATGGCCGGCAAGCCGGTCGCCGGGATCCCCGTCCAGCACAGCGACGACCTCGAGAAGATCATCAACGAGGACGGCGTCTCCATCGGCGTCATCGCCACCCCGGCCGGCGTCGCCCAGCAGGTCTGCGACCGGCTCGTGGCCGCCGGGGTGACCTCCATCCTGAACTTCGCCCCCACCGTGCTCTCCGTGCCCGACGGCGTCGACGTGCGCAAGGTCGACCTCTCCATCGAGCTCCAGATCCTCGCCTTCCACGAGCAGCGCAAGGCCGGCGAGGAAGCGGGCGGCGAGAACGCCCCCGAGCCCGACGCCGAGACCGCCGCCGTCGCCCCGCCCGCCCCCCGCGGCGCGAGCGGCGGCCGCAAGGGACCCGACGGGGACCTCCCCGCGGTGATGCCGGCATGAGCCTCCTCGTCGTCGGGCTGAGCCACCGCAGCGCCCCCGTCTCCATCCTGGAGCGGGCCTCGCTGGCGGCGGACACCCAGGCCAAGCTGCTCCAGGACACCCTCGCCGCCGAACCGGCCGCCGAGGGCACCGTCCTGGCCACCTGCAACCGCATCGAGCTCTACGCCGACGTGGACAAGTTCCACGCCGGTGTCGCCGAGCTGTCCACGCTGCTCGCGCAGCACAGCGGCGTCGGCCTGGACGAGCTCACCCCCTATCTCTACGTGCACTACGAGGACCGCGCCGTCCACCACCTCTTCTCGGTGGCCTGCGGGCTCGACTCCATGGTCGTCGGCGAGGGGCAGATCCTCGGCCAGATCAAGGACGCCCTCGCCCTCGGCCAGGAGCTGCACACCGCCGGACGTCTCCTCAACGACCTCTTCCAGCAGGCCCTGAGGGTCGGCAAGCGCGCCCACAGCGAGACCGGCATCGACCGGGCCGGCCAGTCGCTCGTCACCTTCGGCCTGGAGCAGCTCGCCGACGGCACCGACGTGGAGAGCTGGGCCAAGGGCAAGAAGGCGCTCGTCATCGGCGCCGGCTCCATGTCCTCCCTGGCCGCCGCCACGCTCGCGCGCTCCGGCGTCTCCGAGATCGTCGTCGCCAACCGCACCCTCGCCCGCGCCGAGCGGCTCGCCCAGATCCTGGGGGAGCCCGGCGGCACGGGGGTCGCCGCACGCGCGGTCGAGATGGTTGCCGTCGGCGACGAACTGACACGTGCCGACGTCGTCGTCTCCTGCACCGGCGCCACCGGACTCGTCCTCACCGGCGAGGCCGTCGAGGACGCCGTACGCGACCGCCGCGCCCCGCTCGCCCTGCTCGACCTCGCGATGCCCCGCGACATCGACGCCGCCGCCCACCGCATCCCCGGTGTCCGGCTCGTCGACATCGAGTCGCTTGCCGAGGCCTCCGCCGACGCGCCCATGGCCGCCGACGTCGACCAGGTCAGGGGCATCGTCGCCGACGAGGTGGCCGCCTTCGGCGCCGCCCAGCGCGCCGCCCACATCACCCCCACCGTCGTCGCCCTGCGCACCATGGCCGCCGACGTCGTGGCGAACGAGGTCGCGCGCCTCGAGGGCCGGCTCCCCGGCCTCGACGAGAAGCAGCGCGCCGAGATCACCCAGACCGTGCGCCGGGTGGTCGACAAGCTCCTGCACGCGCCGACCGTGCGGGTCAAGCAGCTCGCCAGCGAGCCCGGCGGCGCCGGGTACGCGGACGCGCTGCGGACACTCTTCGACCTCGACCCGGAGACGGTGGCTTCTGTCAGCCGGGCCGACCTGAATGACGCCGACGTCAAGAACCGAGGGCGAGTATGACCGAGAGGGCACTGAGGCTCGGGACCAGGCGCAGCAAGCTCGCCATGGCCCAGTCCGGGCACGTGGCCGACGCCGTCCGGCAGCTGACCGGCCGGCCCGTCGAGCTCGTGGAGATCACGACGTACGGGGACACCTCCCGGGAGCACCTCGCGCAGATCGGCGGCACCGGCGTCTTCGTCGCCGCCCTGCGCGACGCGCTGCTCGCCGGCGAGGTGGACTTCGCCGTCCATTCCCTGAAGGACCTGCCGACCGCGCAGCACCCCGAGCTCGCGCTCGCCGCGATCCCGCGGCGCGAGGACCCGCGCGACGTCCTGATCGCCCGCGAGGGCGTCACCCTGGACCGGCTGCCCCAGGGCGCGCGGGTCGGGACCGGTTCGCCGCGGCGGATGGCCCAGCTGCACGCCTACGCGCGCAACCACGGTCTGGAACTCACCTGCGTCCCGATCCGGGGGAACATCGACACCCGGGTCGGCTTCGTGCACAGCGGTGCACTGGACGCGGTGGTTCTCGCCGCGGCCGGCCTCAACCGCATCGGCGGGACGGCGGAGCTCACCGGCTCCCTGTCGCTCGACCACCTGTCGGTCGACTCCGTCCTGCCCGCCCCCGGCCAGGGGGCACTGGCGATCGAGTGTCCGGCGTCCGACGCCGACCTCGTCGCCGCGCTCGCCGCGCTCGACGACCCGCACACCCGGGCCGCCGTGACCGCCGAGCGATCCCTGCTCGCCGCCCTGGAGGCCGGCTGCTCCGCACCCGTGGGTGCGCTGGCCGACCTGCAGGCCGACGACCCCGGTCACGGGCAGGTTGTCACCGAGATGCGCCTGCGCGGCGTCGTCGGCACCACCGACGGCTCCACGCTCGTGCAGCTGTCCACCACCGGACCCGTACCCACCTCGCACGACGAGGCCATGGCGCTCGGACGCGAACTCGCGGACGAGATGCTCGCCAAGGGAGCGGCCGGTCTTATGGGGGAGCGAGCACTTTGAACCCCACCAGCCCGACCACCAGCCCGCTGTCCCCGGCCTTCGCCGGCCACGGACACGTGACCTTCCTCGGCGCAGGCCCAGGCGACCCCGGACTGCTGACCCTCAGGGCCGTGGAGGCCCTGTCGGGAGCGGACGTCCTGATCGCCGAGCCCGAGGTGCTCGAGGTCGTCCGCGGCCACGCACGTGCGGGGGTGAGCACGCCGGAGCTGACGGTTGTCGACGAGGCGTCAACAGCCGCCGGGGTCCCCGTGTTGAGGGATGCGGCCAATCTTGTCATGGAGGCCGCGAGGGGCGGCAGGCGGGTCGTCCGCGCGGTGACCGGCGACCCCGGCCTCGACGGGAACGCGGGAGCCGAGATGCTCGCCTGCGCCGCCGAGGGCATCCCCTTCGAGGTCGTCCCCGGCGTCGCCACGGCCGTCGGCGTGCCCGCGTACGCGGGTGTGCCGCTGCGTGACGCGCAGGGCACGGACGTGCGCTTCGTCGACGCCCGCACCGCCGACGAGCGGTGCTGGGCCGAGGTCGGCGCCTCCGACGGCACCGTCGTCGTCTCCACCTCCCTGGACTCGGTGGCCGCCGCGGCCGGCGAGCTGGTGTCCGCGGGCCGTAAGCCGGACACCCCGCTCACCGTCACCATCGCCGGCACCACCACCCGCCAGCGGACCTGGAACGCGACGCTCGGCACCATCGCCCAGGTCTTCAAGCAGGGCAAGATCCTCCCCTCGCCCGAGGGCCACCGGCCGGTCATAGCCGTGGTCGGCGACCGCAGCGCCGCGGCCCAGCGGGACCAGCTGTCGTGGTTCGAGTCGAAGCCGCTCTTCGGGTGGCGGGTGCTCGTGCCGCGCACCAAGGAGCAGGCCGCCTCGCTCTCCGACCAGCTGCGTTCCTACGGCGCGGTGCCCCACGAGGTGCCGACCATCGCCGTCGAGCCGCCGCGCACGCCCCAGCAGATGGAGCGGGCCGTCAAGGGGCTCGTCACCGGACGCTACGAGTGGATCGCCTTCACCTCGGTGAACGCCGTCAAGGCCGTCCGCGAGAAGTTCGAGGAGTACGGGCTCGACGCCCGCGCCTTCGCCGGCATCAAGGTCGCGGCCGTCGGCGAGCAGACCGCCGCCGCGCTCGTCGACTTCGGCGTCAAGCCCGACCTGGTGCCCAGCGGGGAGCAGTCCGCCGCCGGCCTCCTGGAGGACTGGCCGCCGTACGACCCGGTCTTCGACCCGATCGACCGCGTCTTCCTGCCGCGGGCCGACATCGCGACCGAGACGCTCGTCGCGGGGCTCATCGAGCTCGGGTGGGAGGTCGACGACGTCACCGCCTACCGGACCGTACGGGCGTCGCCGCCGCCGGCGGACACGCGGGAGGCGATCAAGGGCGGCGGGTTCGACGCGGTGCTCTTCACGTCCTCGTCGACGGTGCGGAACCTGGTCGGCATCGCCGGCAAGCCGCACAACGTGACCGTCATCGCGTGCATCGGTCCCGCCACGGCGAAGACCGCCGAGGAGCACGGGCTGCGGGTCGACGTGCTGTCGCCCGAACCCTCCGTCCACAAGCTGGCCGAGGCCCTCGCGGACTTCGGTCTGCGGCGGCGCGAGGCGGCGCGGGAGGCGGGCGATCCCGTCACGCGGCCGAGCGAGCGGAGGCCGGGGGCGCGGCGCCGTCGGACGACGTAGCGGGTTGCAGTGCGGGGGTGCGGGTCCTTCGGGGCCCGCACCTTTTGTCTTGTGCGGGACGACTGCCCGCACGGAGGGCCACCTGGGATCCCGTTCCGGGGGCGGGACGGGGGGAGGTATGCCCACAAGGTGTTGGTAAGGGCAGGGGGACGGCGGGCGTAGCCTCGGTGGCATGAACTCGTACGGATCGTTTCCCGGGACGCGGCCGCGGCGGCTGCGGACGACGCCCGCCATGCGGCGGATGGTGGCGGAGACGCGGCTGGATCCCGCAGACCTGATCCTGCCCGCGTTCGTGCGCGAGGGGATCGCGGAGCCGGTGGCGATCAAGGCGATGCCCGGCGTCGTGCAGCACACGCGGGACACGCTGCGGCGGGCCGCGGTGGAGGCGGTGGAGGCCGGGGTCTCGGGGATCATGCTCTTCGGGGTGCCGGAGGACGCGAAGAAGGACGCGGCGGGGACGGTGGGGACCGACCCGGACGGCATCCTGCAGGTCGCGATCCGCGACGTGAAGGCCGAGGTCGGGGACGAGCTCGTCATCATGTCGGACCTGTGCCTCGACGAGTTCACCGATCACGGGCACTGCGGTGTCCTGGACGCCGAGGGCCGCGTCGACAACGACGCCACGCTGGAACGTTACGCCGAGATGGCGCAGGTCCAGGCGGACGCCGGCGTCCACGTGGTGGGCCCCTCGGGGATGATGGACGGGCAGATCGGGGTCATCCGCGACGCGCTCGACACCATCGGCAAGGAGGACGTGGCGATCCTCGCGTACACCGCGAAGTACTCCTCCGCGTTCTACGGTCCCTTCCGCGAGGCCGTCGGTTCC
Organism: Streptomyces sp. NPDC104202; assembly: GCF_055584185.1. NCBI lineage: Bacteria > Bacillati > Actinomycetota > Actinomycetes > Kitasatosporales > Streptomycetaceae > Streptomyces > Streptomyces sp. NPDC104202. The sequence continues at coordinate 17,216 of NZ_JBVJMN010000059.1, forward strand.
TCGCTCAAGGGCGACCGCAAGACCTACCAGCAGGACCCCGCCAACCTCCGGGAGTCGATGCGCGAGCTCGCGCTCGACCTGGAGGAGGGCGCCGACATGGTCATGGTGAAGCCGGCCGGTCCCTACCTGGACGTCCTGGCGAAGGTCGCGGAGTCGGTGGACGTGCCGGTCGCCGCCTACCAGATCAGCGGGGAGTACGCGATGGTCGAGGCGGCGGCCGAGAAGGGCTGGATCGACCGCGACAAGGCGATCCTGGAGACCCTCACCGGCATCCGCCGCGCCGGCGCGCAGATGATCCTCACCTACTGGGCCACCGAGGTCGCCCGGAAGCTGTCCGCCGGACGCCGCTGACCCGGTCCCACCGGCACCCCCTGGGGGCGAGGCCCCACCGGGGCCTCGCCCCCAGGGGTGTTCCGGCGACGCGGCCCGCGTGGGCGAGTGGTGGGGCGGCACGGGGCGGCGCACCCTGGAGGGGTAGCCGACAGGTACCTCGGTGGAGGTGGTCCTCATGATGCACACGCTTGTCGGATGGCATGTGGAGATGGAGTTCAAGGAGGAGGGCGACCGGACGCGGGCCGCGGCGATGGTCCGGCTGTCGGACGGGACGGAGTTCCGGGCGCACGGCACCGCGAACCGTCACCCCTCGGACCCGGACCAGCTGCGGGTGGGCGAGGAGATCGCCGGGGCGCGTGCCCTGATGGATCTGGCCTCGCAGCTGCTCCAGAAGGCCCACACGGAGATCGACCAGGTGTCGGGCCGGACCTCGCACAGCATCCGCTGACGACGAAACCCCCGGCACGGTCGTCCGCGCCGGGGGTTTCGCCTGGGTGTCTCAGAGGCGCTCGGGCGTCCGGATGCCGAGCAGGGCCATGCCCTGGTGCAGGGTGCGGCCCGTCAGGTCGCAGAGGAAGAGGCGGTTCTCCGCGACCTCCTGCGCCGGCTCCGGCTTGATGACGGGGCACTGGTCGTAGAACGTCGTGTAGAGCGAGGCGAGCTGGTAGAGGTACGCCGTCAGCTTGTGCGGGGCGTACTCCGTGGCGGCCTCGGCCACCGTCTCGGCGAACCGGTCCAGGTGGAGGCCGAGCGCGCGCTCCGCCGGGGCCAGCTCCAGCTCGGGGTGGGCGGCGGGGCGACGGTCGCCGGCCTTGCCGAAGATCGACCTGATCCGGGCGTAGGCGTACTGCAGGTACACCGACGTGTCGCCGTTGAGCGACACCATCTGGTCCAGGTCGAACTTGTAGTCCCGCGCCGCGGACGTCGACAGGTCGGCGTACTTCACGGCGCCGATGCCCACGTACCGGCCGTTCTCGACGATCTCCGTCTCGGACAGGCCGACCTTCTCGGCCTTCTCGCGGACGACGGCCGTCGCCCGGTCGACCGCCTCGTCCAGGAGGTCGACCAGCCGCACCGTCTCGCCCTCACGGGTCTTGAACGGCTTGCCGTCCTTGCCGAGGACCGTGCCGAAGGCCAGCTGGACGGCCTTGACCTCGTCGTTCAGCCAGCCGGCCCGGCGGGCCGTCTCGAAGACCATCTTGAAGTGCAGGGACTGGCGGGCGTCCACCACGTACAGCAGGGAGGAGGCCTTGAGGTTCTGCACCCGGTCGCGGATGGCGGACAGGTCCGTCGCCGCGTACCCGAAGCCGCCGTCGGACTTCTGGACGATGAGCGGGGTCGGGTTGCCGTCCGGGCCCTTCACGTCGTCGAAGAAGACGCACAGCGCGCCCTCGGAGCGGACCGCGACGCCCGACTCCTCCAGGATGCGGCAGGTCTCCACCAGCATGTCGTTGTAGCCGGACTCGCCGACGACGTCGCCGTCCCGGATGTCCATGTCGAGCTTGTCGAAGACCGAGTAGAAGTAGATCTTCGACTCGTCGACGAACCGCTGCCACAGCGCGAGGGTCTCCTCGTCGCCGGCCTGCAGGTCGACGACCCGCGCCCGGGCCCGCGTCTTGAACTCCTCGTCGGAGTCGAAGAGGGCGCGCGAGGCCTTGTAGAGCCGGTTCAGGTTCGACATGGCCTCCTCGCCGGAGACCTCGGCGTCGGAGGAGTGGTCCAGCTCGTGCGGGTGCTCGATCAGGAACTGGATGAGCATGCCGAACTGGGTGCCCCAGTCGCCGATGTGGTGGCGGCGGACCACCGTCTCGCCCGTGAACTCCAGGATCTCGACCATCGCCGCGCCGATGACGGCGGACCGCAGGTGCCCGACGTGCATCTCCTTGGCCACGTTCGGCTGGGCGTAGTCGATCACCGTGGTGCCGGCCGCCTCGTTGAACGGGACGCCCAGGCGGGCGTCGGCGGCGCGGGCCGCCAGCGTCCCGACGATCGCCGCGTCCGTCACCGTGATGTTGAGGAAGCCGGGGCCGGAGACCTCGATCTCCTTCAGCACGTCGTTGGCCGGGATCGCCTCGACGACCTTCGCCGCCAGCTCGCGCGGGTTGCCCTTGAGCTGCTTGGCCAGCGCCAGGATGCCGTTGGCCTGGAAGTCGGCCCGGTCGCTTCGTCGCAGCAGCGGGTCGGCGGACGCGGCGTCCGGCAGGGCTGCCGAGAGGCCGTCCGCGAGGCGCTGCTGCACGGTCGAAGCGAGGGAAGGGACCGAGGCCATGAGCTTCCGTTCCTGTTGAGTCCGTCAGATCTGATTCGCCCGTCAAGTGTCCCACGGGCTCGCAACGCGATTTCCCCGCCTGTGGACGGCCGGGCCGTACGGGATGTCGGCTGTGGACAACCTCCGAGTGCGCTCTTCCGTCTGGGAGAATGGCTCACGCAAGGGCTGTCAGGCAGAACCCCCTCAGGAAGAAGGACGTACCGACCGTGGCTCAGAGCAGCACCGAGACCGACTGGGTCTCCCGTTTCGCGGACGAGGTCATCGCCGAGTCGGAGCGACGTGCGCCTGGCAAACCGGTCGTCGTCGCCTCCGGCCTCTCCCCGTCCGGCCCCATCCACCTCGGCAACCTCCGCGAGGTCATGACCCCGCACCTGGTGGCCGACGAGATCCGCCGCCGCGGGCACGAGGTCAGGCACCTGATCTCCTGGGACGACTACGACCGCTTCCGCAAGGTGCCGAACGGCATCGAGGGCATCGACGCGTCCTGGGCCGAGCACATCGGCAAGCCCCTGACCTCCGTCCCGGCCCCCGCCGGCTCGCCCCACCCCAACTGGGCCGAGCACTTCAAGGCCGCGATGGTCGAGTCGCTCGCCGAGCTGGGCGTCGCGTACGACCCCATCAGCCAGACCGAGCAGTACACCGCGGGCACCTACCGCGAGCAGATCCTGCACGCGATGAAGCACCGCGGCGACATCGACGCCATCCTCGACCAGTACCGGACGAAGAAGGCGGCGAAGAAGCAGTCGCAGAAGCCGGTCGACGCGGCCGAGCTGGAGGCCGAGGAGGGCTCCGGCGCCGCCGCCGAGGACGACGGCTCCGGCGGCTCCTCGGGCTACTTCCCGTACAAGCCGTACTGCGGGCGGTGCGACAAGGACCTGACGACCGTCACGTCGTACGACGACGAGACGACCGAGCTGGCCTACACCTGCACGGACTGCGGCTTCTCCGAGACCGTCAAGCTCAGCGAGTTCAACCGCGGCAAGCTGGTCTGGAAGGTCGACTGGCCCATGCGCTGGGCCTTCGAGGGCGTCGTCTTCGAGCCCTCCGGCGTCGACCACTCCTCGCCCGGCTCGTCCTTCGTCGTCGGCGGCCAGATCGTCCGCGAGATCTTCGGCGGCGTCCAGCCCATCGGCCCGATGTACGCCTTCGTCGGCATCAGCGGCATGGCCAAGATGTCCTCCTCGCGCGGCGGGGTGCCGACCGCGGCCGACGCCCTGAAGATCATGGAGGCGCCGCTGCTGCGCTGGCTCTACGCCCGCCGCAAGCCCAACCAGTCCTTCAAGATCGCCTTCGACCAGGAGATCCAGCGGCTGTACGACGAGTGGGACAAGCTGGAGGCCAAGGTCGCCGACGGCACCGTGCTGCCCGCCGACGCCGCCGCCCACTCCCGCGCCGCCCGCACGGCCGCCGGCGAGCTGCCCCGCACGCCCCGCCCGCTGCCGTACCGGACGCTCGCCTCGGTCATGGACATCACCGCCGGCCACGACGAGCAGACCCTGCGGATCCTGACCGAGCTCGACCCGGAGAACCCGGTCACCTCGCTCGACGAGGTCCGTCCGCGGCTCGACCGCGCCGAGAACTGGATCACCAACCAGGTCCCGGCCGACCAGCGCACCATCGTCCGCGAGGAGCCCGACACCGAGTTGCTCGGCTCCCTCGACGACGAGGGCCACGAGTCGCTCCGGCTGCTTCTGGCCGGCCTCGACACCCACTGGTCGCTCGACGGGCTCACCACCCTCGTCTACGGCGTCCCGAAGGTGATGGCCGGTCTCGACGCCGAGGCCAAGCCGACGCCCGAGCTGAAGCTCGCGCAGCGGGCCTTCTTCGCCCTGCTCTACAAGCTCCTCGTGAGCCGGGAGACGGGACCGCGTCTGCCCACGCTGCTCCTGGCCGTGGGCGCGGACCGGGTGAGGAAGCTCCTCGCCGCCTGAGGTCGCGCACGGTACGGAGGAGGGCCGCCCCCGGGAATCCGGGGGCGGCCCTCCTCCGTCCGCCGCGGCGCGACCCCTGCGGTCGTCGCCGCCGGGCGTCAGGCGGTGTCGAGCTCGGCCATCGCGTCCGAGACCCGCTGCTGGGTCGCGGGGATGATCCGGTACAGCAGGTCGGTGTCCGCGGCCGGGAACTCCTGGAGGCCGTAGTGCGCGGCGACCAGCTGCGCCAGCTCGGCGTCGGCCGGGAACCGGTCGTTGTCCTGCACGTACGACCACATGATCTTGAAGACGTCCTCGTCGAACTCGTTCACGGGAGGCTGCGCCTCCTCGACGTACTCGGGGTACGGGACGAACTCCTCGGGACCCGGCGGCGGCACGTCCTCCGGACCCTGCGGGACCGGGACCGGCATGGGCTCCAGGCCCTCCACGATCTGCGGGTTGTACGTCCCCTCGTACGTCTCCGGCGACGTCTGCGCCGCGAACCACTGGCTCTCGTGGTTCACCGGCCCGCCGGGGTGCGGCCCCTGCGCCGGGACCTGCCCCTGCGGCTGCCCCTGGACCGGTCCCTGGACCTGCCCCTGGACCTGCCCCTGGGCGGGGAACTGCGGCTGCGGCTGCCCGGGGACCTGCCCCTGGGGCGGAACCTGGCCCGGCACGGGAAGCGGAGCGCCCGGAAGCTGCCCCTGGCCCTGGCCCTGGCCCTGCCCCTGCCCCTGGCCCTGCACCGGCTCCTGGAACCCGGCCGGCAGCTCGGCCTGACCCGGCACGAGCGCCACCGCCTGCTGCTCGGACGGCAGCACCGCCGGCTCGATGCCCGCCGCCGCCAGACCCGCGGCGGCCGTCTCGGCCAGCGGGACGCCGTACCGCGCCAGCCGGAGCGGCATCAGCGCCTCCACCGGCGCCTTCCTGCGCCAGCCGCGACCGAACCGCGCCTGCAGGCGGGCCTGGTAGATCAAACGTTCCTGCTCCAGCTTGATGACCTGCTCGTAGGAACGGAGCTCCCACAGCTTCATCCGCCGCCACAGCCGGAACGTCGGCACCGGGGAGAGCAGCCAGCGGGTGATCCGCACGCCCTCCATGTGCTTGTCGGCCGTGATGTCCGCGATCCGGCCCACCGCGTGCCGCGCGGCCTCGACGGCCACCACGAACAGCACGGGGATCACCGCGTGCATGCCGACGCCCAGCGGGTCGGGCCAGGCGGCCGCGCCGTTGAAGGCGATCGTCGCCGCCGTCAGCACCCACGCCGTCTGGCGCAGCAGCGGGAACGGGATCCGCAGCCACGTCAGCAGCAGGTCGAGCGCCAGCAGCACACAGATGCCGGCGTCGATGCCGATGGGGAAGAAGTACGAGAAGTCGCCGAATCCCTTCTGCAGGGCGAGCTCACGGACGGCGGCGTACGAGCCCGCGAAGCCGATCCCGGCGATGACCAGCGCACCGGCGATGACGAGGCCGATGAGTATTCGGTGTGTGCGTGTCAGCTGCATCGCGGCCACCCGCGATCCCCTCCCGTCAAACGACATCCGGCGCGCACAGAGTGGCACATGCGCGAGGAGCCCGGCCCCCGGGGGAGGGACGGGCTCCGCATGGATGTGCCACCCTGCGCGGGTTTGTGACTACTTGTTTGCCGCCGCGACCGCCGCCACGGCCTCCTTCGCCGCCGCCACGGCGCCGTCCACGATCGCCTTGTCCGTGGGGGTCGCGGCACCCGCGTATCCGGCACCGTTGTACGACAGCAGCACCAGCACGTTCCCGGTCCGCGCCACGACCGACGCGTACACGAAGTCCTCGTCCGTCTTGCGCACCTGGTAGGTCACCGCCTGCGCCTCGTCGCCGATGCCCGGCGCCGCCAGCGTCCGGAGCTTCTTCGCGCCCGGCGTCTGCTGGACCTTGGCGAGCTCCTTGCCCAGGTTCTCCTGCGCGCGCTCCTGGCCGCTGCCGAGCGCCGCGTCCGACTCGTACCGGTAGAAGGACACGTCCAGCCAGCGGTAGTGCGAACCCTTCACGCCCTTGTCGTCCAGACCGTTCCACGAGCAGCCGCCCCGGTGGGCCAGGTCGCTCGACGCGGCGGGCGTGCCGGTCTTCGTCTTCGCCTTGGGCACCAGCGCGCCCGTCGTCTTCGCGGAGATCGACTTGCAGACGTCGGGCAGCTTCGCGAACTTCGCGGGATCGACCGTCTTCGTCGACTGCGAGGGCGACGGGGTCGCCGACGCGGACGCGGACGCCTTGTCCTGCCCCTGAGGGGTGCCGGAGCTGCTGGAGTCGCCGGAGTCCGAGGAGCAGCCGGCGGCGACGAGCATCACCGGGACGGCTGCGCAGGCGAGTATGCGGGTGAGTCGCGAGGCAGATCGCTGCATGGTTCCTTCAGTCGCTTGTCGTACGGTCCGGCCGGCGGTCCGGGTGACGGCCGTGGCCGTGGCCACGGGGCGGTCACGGGTACGCCGACACGTTACGTGGTCGCCGTCCGCTCACGGAGCGGATGCGGACGGCTACTCCTCCAGCCGGTCGGCGAGCAGCCGGGCCAGATTCCGGGCCTTTTCCTGCAGTTCCTTGCTGTCGGGGGCCTCGACGGAACCCGTCGCCTGCTCCCGGTAGGACACCGTCACGATGACGTTCGATGTGCGGAACACCACGCTGACGGACCGCTGGTGGACGTTCGCGCCGACCTTGCCGAGGACGTCGTCGAGGAACGCGATGTCGCCGAGACCGTCGAGCAGGCGCGGTTCGAGCCCCGTGGAGGCCGGGTCCGGGGAGCCCGTCGGGGTCGGGACGGCCTTGGTCGCCGACGGCTTTCCGGCCGGGTTCTTGCCCTGTGCCGAGAAGGGGGTCCCCACCTGGCTCGTCGTCGCGGGCGGCGTCGTCGCGGTGGCGGTGGTCGTGGGCGTGGGCGGAGGGGTGGGCGCCAGTGGGATGCCCGCGCCGAGCTGCTTGCCGGTGAACACCTCCTGCGCGCGGTCGGCGTCGCTCACCGTGGTGTCGTAGGAGACGACCCGCTCGATGTCGAGGGTGAGCTGGTGGGAGGTGTCGGGGCCGTCGGCCCGCCAGGTGCAGCCCACGCGCCGGTCGGTGTCGTACGTGACGGCGGCCGACCCCCGGTACGCCTTGGCGCGCTCGGCGTCGGGCAGCGCGGCCGCGCCGGGGAGCAGGTCCTTGAGGGTGGCCTGCGGGATCGCGCCGCACGGCTCGAACAGGGTGCGGTAGCGGCCGGGCGGCGCGACGGGGACCGCGGGGCCCGCCTTCGCGTCGACGGCGACGTCGTCGGCCGGAGCGCCGGCGGAACAGCCGGTCAGCCCGAGTCCGAGGCCCAGCCCCAGGACGCTGGTGAGGACGACGGCGGTACGAGCCGTGGGCCTGGTGCGGCCGGGGGCGTACCTCTTTCGCTGCACGGTCCCAGGCTCCCTTCTCCCGAAGTCTTTCCCGAAAACTGTTTGCCGCGCGAACCCGGCCGATGGACACAATGTCTATCGCACACGCAGCCGTTGATGCCGGTCCGCTGTCACCTGTACGGGCTTTGGTTCCGGTTTTTGCGTTATCAGACTTTTCGGGGGAATCGAGGAAGTATGTCGTACGTAGAGGTACCCGGCGCGAAGGTGCCGATCCGGATGTGGGCCGATCCCTCCACCGTCGAGGGCGGCGCCATGCGGCAGCTGCAGAACGTGGCGACGCTGCCGTGGATCAAGGGCCTCGCCGTCATGCCCGACGTCCACTACGGCAAGGGCGCCACGGTCGGTTCCGTGATCGCCATGCAGGACGCGGTCTGCCCCGCCGCCGTCGGCGTCGACATCGGCTGCGGCATGTCCGCGGTCAAGACCTCCCTCACCGAGAACGACCTGCCCGGCGATCTCTCGCGCCTCCGCTCCAAGATCGAGCAGGCGATCCCGGTGGGCCGGGGGATGCATCGCTCGGAGGTGGATCCGGGCCGGCTCTTCCAGTTCCCGACGGCGGGGTGGGACGACTTCTGGTCGCGGTTCGACGGGGTGGCGGACGCGGTGAAGTTCCGCCGGGAGCGGGCCGCGCTGCAGATGGGGACGCTGGGCGCCGGGAACCATTTCGTGGAGTTCTGTGTGGACACGGAGGGCTCGGTGTGGCTGATGCTGCACTCCGGGTCCCGGAACATCGGCAAGGAGCTCGCCGAGCACCACATCGGGGTGGCGCAGAAGCTGCCGCACAACCAGGGCCTCGTCGACCGCGACCTGGCGGTCTTCGTCGCGGACACCCCGCAGATGGCGGCCTACCGGCACGACCTGTTCTGGGCGCAGGAGTACGCGAAGTACAACCGCGCGATCATGATGGCGCTCTTCCAGGAGGTCGTCCGCCGGGAGTTCCGCAAGGCGCGGGTGACCTTCGACCCGGTCATCTCCTGCCACCACAACTACGTGGCGGAGGAGCGGTACGAGGGCATGGACATGCTGGTCACGCGGAAGGGTGCGATCCGGGCCGGCTCCGGGGAGTTCGGGATCATCCCGGGCTCGATGGGCACGGGCTCGTACATCGTGAAGGGCCTGGGCAACGCGGCGTCCTTCAACTCCGCCTCGCACGGCGCGGGCCGGAAGATGAGCCGGAGCGAGGCCAAGCGGCGCTTCTCGACGCGGGATCTGGAGGAGCAGACGCGGGGCGTGGAGTGCCGCAAGGACTCCGGTGTCGTGGACGAGATCCCCGGCGCCTACAAGCCGATCGAGAAGGTGATCGACCAGCAGCGGGACCTGGTGGAGGTCGTCGCGAAGCTGAAGCAGGTCATCTGTGTGAAGGGCTGACCCGTAGGGGGACGGGGTCGTTCCCGGGCGGTGCGGGAAGGGGTCGGCGCGGGGGACGCGCCGGCCCCTTCCGTCGTTCGCTAGAGCTCGCGGTGGACCTTGGTGTTGGAGGCCTGGGCGCGGGGGCGGACGACGAGGAGGTCGATGTTGACGTGCGGGGGGCGGGTGCAGGCCCAGGTGATGGTGTCGGCGACGTCGTCGGCGGTGAGGGGGGACTCGACGCCGGCGTAGACCTTGGCGGCCTTGTCGGTGTCGCCGCGGAAGCGGGTGGTGGCGAACTCGTCGGTCTTGACCATGCCGGGGGCGATCTCGATGACGCGGACGGGGGTGCCGACGATCTCCAGGCGGAGGGTCTCGGCGAGGACGCGGGCGCCGTTCTTGGCGGCGACGTAGCCCGCGCCGCCCTCGTAGGTGGAGTGGCCGGCGGTGGAGGAGAGGACGACGACCGTGCCGTCGCCGCTCGCGGTGAGGGCGGGGAGTAGGGCCTGGGTCATGTGGAGGGTGCCGAGGACGTTGACCTCGTACATCCGGCGCCAGTCCTCGGGGTCGCCGGTGGCGACGGGGTCGGCGCCGAGGGCGCCGCCGGCGTTGTTCACGAGGACGGCGAGGGTGCGGAAGGCGGTGGCGAACTCGTCGACGGCGGCGCGGTCGGTGACGTCGAGGGCGTAGGCCGCGGCCTGGTGGCCGGCGGCGTTGATCTCGGCGGCCAGGGCCTCGATGCGGTCCTTGCGCCGGGCGGTGAGGACCACGCGGTAGCCGGCGGCGGCGAGCTGCCTGGCCGTGGCGGCGCCGATTCCGCTGCTCGCTCCGGTGATGACGGCGATGGGGGTACCGGGGCCGGTCATGACGTGCTCCTCGCGCAGGTGGTCGATTACGTCGATCGCCCGGTCAGGATAGGTGGGGGCGGGGTGCGGCGGCTTCGCGGGGCGGGGCGGCCGGGGATGGCGCCGGGACACGCGGACTGATGGCTTGTCACCATATGTGATGGTCCGTCGGTATTTTATGGCTATGCGTGGATTGCGGATGGGTGTGCTCGGGGCCGTTCTCGCGGCCGTGGTAGTGACGGGCGTGGGCGGGAGCGCCGGCGCGGTGGGGCCGGTGGCCGGGCCCGAGGCGGATCTGTCCCATCACGGTCACGTCTCCCTCTGGGACGGGCGGGTCGGGGTCTGGCTGGTGAGCGAGAACCACGGGCCCTCGGACCTGTCGCAGGCGACGGTCCGGCTGGCCTTCTCCGAGCCGATGGCGGGTGGCCAGGAGCTGCCGCCGGCCTGCCTGTGGAGCAGTGACCGGGTCGTGTCGTGCCGGACCGGGGAGCTGCGGGCGGAGGGCGGCTTCGGGGAGCTGGCGCTCGATCTGCGGACGGCGGGCCTGCCGGACGAGATGACGGTGGACGTCACGACGGCGTGGCGGGACGGGGTGGCCGACCGGAACCCGAGGAACGACCGCCACCGGGTCCTGGTGCTCGCCACGGGGGACCCGTACGTCTTCTGAGGTGAGGAGGCGGGCGGTCAGCGGTCGGCCCGGAAGACGTATCCGTCGGGGCGGACGAGGACCGTGGCGCGCCGGGCCGGGTCGGTCCAGGTGGCGTGGACGAGGTGCTCCGGGGCGACGGGGGCGGTCGCCGGGAGCACCGGAGGCGCGCCGGCCGGGGTGATGAGGACGAAGGCGCCGGCGCGGAGCAGTTCGTAGAGTCGTCCCTCCCGGAGGCGGACGTCGGGCGCGCGGCGGCCCGAGGGCCGGCGGGCGCCCGGCTGCGGCGCGTACGCGATGCCGATGCCGCTGATCATGCTCATGGCCCGGAGGCCGGCGGGCCGGACGGCGCCGACGAGGCCGGCGGCGAGGGAGCGGGCCGCCCGGGTGAGCGGGGTGTGGGCCATGGCGAGGCGCACGATGGCGCCGCTGCTGCGCAGGACCGCGGCGCCGACCGGGTGGCGCTCGGACTGGTAGCTGTCGAGGAGGGCCTCGGGGTCGGGTGCCTCGCCGCGGAGGGCGGCGACCAGCTTCCAGGAGAGGTTGGCGGCGTCCTGGAGGCCGGTGTTCATGCCCTGGCCGCCGGCGGGGGAGTGGACGTGGGCGGCGTCCCCGGCGAGGAAGACCCGGCCCACCCGGTAGGCGGGGGCCTGGCGCTCGTCGCTGTGGAAGCGGGAGATCCAGCGGGCGTCGTGCATGCCGAGGTCGGTGCCGAGGGCGGTGCGGGCGATCCCGCGGAGCTCGTCGAGGTCGACGGGCTCGCTGTCGGGGACCTGACGGGTGCGGTCCCAGCCCATGGCCCGGTACCAGCCGTCGCCGAAGGGGGCGAGGAACACGAAGGCGCTCCCGGAGCCGCTGACGGTGAAGGACTCGGCGGGCTCCTCGGCGAGGCGGACGTCGGCGAGGACGATGGAGCGGATGGCCGCGCGGCCCGGGAAGGGCAGGCCGAGGGCGGTGCGGACGGCGCTGCGGACGCCGTCGGCGCCGACGAGGTGGCGGGCGCGGAGGGTGAGGGGGCCGTCGGGGCCGGTGAGGTCGGCCGTGACGGTCTCGGCGTCCTGGCGCAGTCCGCGCAGTTCGGTGTCGTGGCGGAAGGTGACGCCGGCGGCGGTGGCCCGTCGCTCCAGGAGGCGCTCCACCTCGTACTGCGGGGTGACGAGCAGGTGGTTGAAGCGGGTGGGCAGCCGGGTCAGGTCGAGGTCGAGGCGGCCGAAGAGGCGGGCGTGGGCGAGGGTCGTGCCGGTGGCGAGGAGGTCGTCCGCGAGGCCGCGGGCGTCGAGCTGCTCCAGGGTGCGGGCGTGGACGCCGAAGGCCCGGGTCAGGTTGCCGAGGCCGTGCGCGCGGCGCTCGACGAGGGTGACGCGGATGCCGGCGGCGGCGAGGTCGCCGGCGAGGAGCAGGCCGGTGGGGCCCGCGCCGATGACGAGTACGTCCGTGTCCGTGGTGGTGCTCATGGCGTCCTCCAGGGTGCCCACGTCCGTTGGCCAACGGTTGTTTGCCAACGCTCGTTGACCACGGTAGGGGCGGCTCGGATGACATGTCAACACCTGTTGGCCTACAGTCGTTGGTATGACGACCGTCCGCCGCTCCGACGCCACCCGGGCCGCCATCCTGGAGGCCGCCCGCGAGCGCTTCGCCTCCGACGGGTACGAGCGCGCCACCATCCGGGCGATCGCCCGCGACGCCGGGATCGACCCGTCGATGGTCATGCGCTACTACGGCAACAAGGAGGGGCTGTTCGCGGCCGCCTCCGAGATCGAGCTCGACCTGCCCGAGCTGGGGCTGCTGCCGGCGCGCCACATCGGGGCGGTCCTGGTCACCCATTTCCTGGAGCGCTGGGAGCGGGACGACGTCCTGACCGGGATGCTGCGGGTGGGGGTCACCAACGAGGCCGGGGCGGCCCGGATGCAGGCGGTCTTCGCCCGGCAGCTCGGCCCCGTCACGCGCGGCGTGTGCCCCGACCCGGAGGACGCCCCGCGCCGGGCGGCGCTCGTCGCCTCCCAGATCCTGGGGATGGCGCTCACCCGCTACGTGCTGCGGCTGCCGCCGGCCGTCGAGATGTCCACCGACGAGATCGTCGCCTGGCTGGGCCCGACCGTGCAGCGCTACCTGACGGCCGAGGGCCCCTGAGCCGGCGGCCCCCGGACCGTACAATCCCTGCATGACGCAGAAGAGTTCCGTGCGGCGCGAGGCCCTGATGACCGAGCTGTACGGGGAGGCGCGGCGCTACATGGCCGCCTACGCCCTGTTCAACCAGGCCGTCGCCGACCACCTCGGGCTCCATCCGACCGACGTGCAGTGCCTGAACCTGCTCAGCCTGGAGGAGGGCCCGGTGACCACCGGGCGGATCGCCGAGCTGACTGGGCTCACCACCGGTTCGGCGACCCGGCTCGTCGACCGCCTGGAGCGCGCCGGCTACGTCACGCGCGCGCGTGACACCGAGGACCGGCGGCGGGTGCTGGTGTCCCTCGTGCCCGCCCGGACGGCGGAGCTCGGCGCCCTGTGGCGGAAGCTGAACCGCACCTGGGGCACCATGTTCGACGTCTACAGCGACGCCGAACTCGGCCTGCTCATCGCCCACATGCGGCGCACCGTCGAGGTGAGCGCCACGCAGATCGAGCGGCTGCGTGGCGGCGACCTCGACTGACGGCCCCGGCGGAGGCGGCCGGGACGGACGGCTCGGTCCTCGGCGCGAGGCCCCCTAGACGGCCGTCGCGTCGCCGAACTCGCGGACCGCGTCGGAGACGATCGCCTCCAGGCGGGCGTGGTGGGCGCCGCGCCAGTAGACCCGGCCGCAGGCCGTGCACTCGGCGAACACGTCGTAGGTCTTCTCGGTGCCGTGCTCGAGGCGCTCGCGGACCGTGTCCTTGTCGGCCCCGGTCAGCTCGCCGTTGCACGCGGTGCAGCGGGTCCAGGGCGCGAGCGGGGGAGCGAACCGCTCCAGGACGTCGCGGAGCTGGTCGTCCGGACGGTCGCTGTAGACGTAGGCGCCCGCCCAGAGTTCGCGGCGGCGCAGCAGGCCGCGGTCGCGCGAGAGCATGACCCGCCGCTCGCGCGCCGAGAGCGTGGCGAGCGCGGGGTCGCCGATGTCCTCGCTCTCGTACGCCGCGTCCACGCCGAGCAGCCGCAGCCGCCGGGCCAGCGTGCCGAGGTGGACGTCGAGCAGGAACCGCAGCGGGGCGCCGGGGACCGGCTGCGGGCGGTCGACGCCCTCGACCTCGACCGTGTCGCCCGGGCCCGGGACGTACGAGGTGTCGACCGGCCGGCCGTCGACCAGGAGGCGTCCGGCCTCGGTGAGCGGCACCCCCAGGGACTCCACGACGTGGCCGAGCGAGGAGCTGCCGTCGGTGGTCACCGCGGTGCGGCCCGAGCGCCGCTCCGAGGGGACGAACACCCGCAGGCCGGGGGCGAAGCTGATCTGGATCTCCGGTCCGTTCACGGGGGCAGGATCGCACCGCGGCGACGGCGGCGGCCAGGCAATTCACGGCGGCGGCGCGCGGGGGCCGTGTCGGGTCCGGTCAGGGGCGGAACGCCTCGGCGTGGTCGGCGACCCACGCGGCGAAGGGCCGGGCCGGGTGCCCGGTCAGCTCCTCGACCGTACGGGTCAGGGGCACCGGCCGGCCGTCGTGCGCGGCCCAGTAGGAGAGCAGGGCGTCCGCGAACGCCGCGGGCAGGAAGTCCGCGACCGACTCCTTCCACCGCTCCGGGGTGACGACGGTGTGGGGCGCGGGCCGGCCGGTCACCTCGGCGACGACCGCCAGCTGCTCGGCGAAGGTCAGCGACTCCGGGCCGGTCAGCACGTAGGAGGAGCCGCGCAGCCCGGGCCGGGTGAGTACGGCGAGGGCGGCCTCGGCGACATCGCGCTCGTGGATCGGGTCGCCGTGCGTCCGGGGGTGCGGCAGGGCCGGTCCCCGGCCCTCCCGCAGTGCCGGGGCCCACAGCAGGGTGTTGCCGGCGAAGGCGCCGGGCCTCAGGTGGGTGGTCTCGAAGGCGCCGGCGGCCGCGGCGGCGGTGAGGGCGCGTTCGGCCGCGAGGCGGGAGGCGGCGATCGGGTTCCCGGCGGCGTCCGGGGCGAGGACGGCGCTGGAGGAGAGCAGGACGACGTGCCCGACGCCGGCGGCGCGGGCCCGGTCGGCGAAGGCCGCGGCGTGCGCGGGCTCGGCGTAGAGGAAGACGGCGTCGACGCCGCTCAGGGCGGCGTCGAAGGTGGCCGGGTCGGCGAGGTCGCAGCGCACGGTGCCGACGCCGCGGGGTGGGGAGAGTCCGGCGGGGTCCCTGGAGGCGGCCCTGGCCTCGACGCCCGCGGCGTCGAGCAGGCCGAGGAGGGCGGAGGCGACGCGGCCGCGGCCGCCGGTGACGAGAACGGTCATGGGGTGTCCTTCCGAAGGGAGGCGGAGCCGTGTGGCTGCGGTGCGCATCCTCTGCGTGATGCAGACAAATATCCGCGAGAGTGCCACTCCCGTCAACCCCGGGACGGCCTGGGGTACCGTCCCGCCATGAAGATCACCGACCTCGAACCCGGCGACCCGCGGCTGGAGAGCGACCTCCTCCCCGTCCTCTCGGAACTGCGCCCGCACCTCACCCCGGAGCTCTTCCGCGAGGTGTACGAGGCCGGGCACCCCCAGGGGCTGCGGTTCAGCGCCGCCTACGCCGACGAAGGCCGCTGCGTCGGCGCGGCCGGCTGGCGGATCGTGAACAACACCAGCTCTCTGCGCAAGCTCTACGTCGACGACCTGGTGACCGCCGCCGCCGAGCGCTCGACCGGCGTCGGCCACGCGCTCGTCGCCCACCTGGAGACCCACGCCCGCGCGGCCGGCTGCCACGAGCTGAACCTGGACTCCGGCA
The DNA here is from genome assembly GCF_055584185.1 of Streptomyces sp. NPDC104202. Classification (NCBI taxonomy): domain Bacteria; kingdom Bacillati; phylum Actinomycetota; class Actinomycetes; order Kitasatosporales; family Streptomycetaceae; genus Streptomyces; species Streptomyces sp. NPDC104202. The sequence continues at coordinate 32,815 of NZ_JBVJMN010000059.1, forward strand.
CCCACCGCACCGGAGCCCACCGCTTCTACCTGCGGGAGCGCTTCGACATCGTGGCCTTCCACTTCACCCGGCCGCTGGGCACGCCGGACGACGCCTCCTAGGGCCTGTCGTCAAAATCCCCTCTGCCCCGCGACGCCTGGCACGGCCCTAGAGGGCCGCGTCCCCCAGATCGAGCCGCCAGTCGTTGCAGCGCATCGGCCGCCCCGGCGGGTACTCGAAACCGCGCTCGCCGCGCAGCTCGAACCCCGCCTTGCGGCAGACCGCGTTCGACGCGGCGTTGTCCGTCGAGGGGAACGCGTGCAGCCGGGTCCGCCCGCCCGCCTCGCGGGCCCGGCGCGCCACCGCGCGCGTGGCGGAGGTCGCCACGCCGCGGCCCTGGAAGCCCGGCAGCACGGCCCACCCGGTCTCGTACACCGGCTCGCCGTCCCAGGTCTGCGCCCAGTAGCCGATGCTGCCGGCCACGACCTGTTCGGGCAGCAGCACGATCCGGAACATCCGCCCCGCGCCCGGGTCGCCGGAACTCATCTCCACGTACCGGCGGTGGCGCCGGACGAGCTGCTCCTCGGTCTCGGGGCCGCCGAGGTGGTGCATCGCCTCCGGCGCGTTGAGGGCGCGCAGCAGGGCGGCGTCCTCCTCGGACCAGGGCTCCAGGCGTACGCGTGCGGTGTCGTCGTCCATCTCCGCACGGTAGGTCACGGCACCGACACTCCGCGGGCGTACGCCGTCGGCGGCACCCCGATCGTCGCCGTGAAGTCCCGTACGAGATGGGCCTGGTCGCTGTAGCCCAGCTCGGCCGCCAGGGCGGCCCAGTCCGGGGCGCCCGCCGCCCCCGCCTCCTCGGCCCGCTCCAGGGCCTCGTGGATCCGGTAGCGCAGGATCACCCACTTCGGGCCCACGCCCACGTGCGAGGCGAACAGCCGCTGCAACGAGCGGGCCGAGAGGCCCGAGACGGCGGCCAGCCGCGCCACCGTGCGGACGCCGCGGTCCGCGCGGACCAGCTCCACCAGCTCCATCGCCTGCGCGGCGGCCGGGTCGGGCGCCGGCCCGCGGGCCAGCAGGAAGGCGTCGAGCGCCGCCACGCGCGCGTGGTCCGCGTCCGGGGACAGCACGGCGGACAGCGGGCCGGACGGCGGGTGGGACGGCACGGCGGACGGCGGGCCGGCGTCCGCCGGCTCCTCCGGGAAGACCTCGGCGAGGGGCACGCGGCGGCCCGTCCACTCCGACACCGGCCACGCGGGCGCGAAGGGGCGGAAACCGCCCGGCCGGAACTGGACCCCGCAGACCCGGCCCGTGCCGGCCAGCTTCTGGGTGAAGAGGCCGAGCCCGACCCCGGCGACCTCGGCGGACGCCTCGGCGGCCTCCTCCGGCCCGTCGAGCGGACCGTACCGCTGGAAGACGACGTTCACCGTGGGATGCGGGACGACGTGCGACGCGTACGGCTCCGGAAGCTCCCAGTCGATCAGCCAGTAGTGCTCCAGGAACGGCCGCAGCTCCGGCGCCGGGCTGTGCCGCCGGAAGCGCACACGGGACAGCAGTTCGGCGGGGTCGACGATCCCCCGGGTGTCCCGGCGGGGAGCGGAGGCGGACATCCTCCGATGCTAGGCCGTCCCCGGAGCCGCCCGCCCGGCCCGACGGGACGCTCGTGGCGTGTTTCTTCAAGACCCGGGCGGGCGGGCTCCGTAGCGTCGGTCCCATGACGAACCAGGCCCCGCCCCGCATCGCCGACCTGCTGCGCACCGCCGCCGCCCAGGCCGCGCCCCTGGTCGAGGGCGTCGACGACGCCGCGCTCGGCGCGCCCACGCCCTGCGCCGACTACGACGTGCGCGCCCTCCTGAACCACCTCTTCGCGGTCGTCGTCCACTTCCAGGCCCTCGCCGCCAAGCGGCCGGCCGACTTCTCCGAGACCCCCGACCGGGTGGGGGAGGCCGGCTGGCGCGCCCGCTTCGGCGCGGAGACCGGAAAGCTCGTCGCGGCCTGGGCGGCGCCCGGCGCCGACGAGGGCACCACCGGCGCGATGGGGATGCCCGCCCGGACCGTCGGGTCCATGGTGCTGCTCGACCTGACCGTGCACGCCTGGGACCTGGCGCGCGCCACCGGACGGGCCTTCGAGCCCGACCCGGCCGTGGTGGAGGGGCTCACCGAGGAGGTCGCGCGGATGGCGCCGACGGCCCGGAAGATGAACGTCTTCGGCGAGGCGGTCGAGCTGCCCGGGCGGGCCACCGCCTTCGAGCGCCTCCTCGCGACGACCGGCCGCGACCCGCGCGCCTGGGCCTGAGACCCCGCGCCCGGGCGCTCAGCGCAGGCGGCCGGGCGATCCGGGGGTGAGGCGGGAGACGACCTGGCCGAAGGCGTGCTCCTCGGCCGGGGTGAGGGCCACGGACTCCTGCGGGTGCCAGACGCGCTCCAGCGGGAGGTCCGCCCGGTGACGGCGGTCACGGGAGCGGGCGCGCATGCCCGCGGTCAGCCAGACCACCGTCGAGACGGCGAGCAGGCCGAAGAGCGTGAGGACACGGGGGTCGGACAACGGGCCGGGCAAGGACATGGCTGGCTCCAGGACGTGCGGGCCGCCCGCGCCCGGCGCGCCCCGGCAGGTGGCGCGCGTGCGCGACGGCACTGGTGATGCGTACTGCTTCCTCCCGATCTGTTCAGTTAACACCACCCCGGGGGACTTTCGGCAGGGGGGTCCGGGACCGAAGTCCCGACCCGCCCCCCCCGGGGGCGTCCGGCGGTGGCGGGCAGGCCCTCTTGTGCGGGCCGGGGAACCGTTCCAAGGTGGCGAACAGGGAGATTCCGGCCGGGGAGGGAGCAGCCGCATGTCCGCAGCACAGGCATGGGGATTCACGGACGACAGGGGCGCGGAGCAGGGCGCGGACGGTGTGCCGCGGAGGGTGGTCGCGTACGTGCGGGCCGGTGCGGCCCTCCACGACCTCGGGATCACGCCGGTGGCCGTCTACGGCTCCGGGCACGACGGCGAGGCGCTCGACCCGGCGAAGGCGGGCGGACTCGCGGCCGCCGGGGTGCGCTACGCCGGGCCGGGGCGGGCTCTGGACGAGGGGCTGCTGAGAGAGCTGCGGCCGGACCTGGTCGTGGACGTCACCTACGACGGCAAGAGCCCGTACGCGCTGGACGAGGCGCTGCCCGAGGCGCTCGGGGTGCCCCTGGTCGCGCTGTCCGTCGGCAACGAGCTCACGCTGCCGGCGATCCTGGACCGTTTCGGCGCGCTGGCCGTCTCGCTGGGGGTGGCTGTGCCGGAGGCGGCCGCTCAGGACGAGGCGGAGGCCGCCCTCCGGGAGGCCGCGGCCCGGTCGGACGTCGGGGTGCTGGCCCTCTCGGGCGCCGGTCCCGGCCAGGTGCACCTGGCCCGTCCGTCGGCCTGGCCCGAGCTGGCGCGGCTCGCGGAGCTCGGGGTCCGGCTGCTGGACCCCGGCCCCGGTCCCGGGGCCAACTGGCTCACCGGCGACTGGGACCGCGCCGCCGAGCTCCGGCCCGGCCTGGTGCTCTTCGACAGCCGCGAGCACGCCACGCCGCCGCACGGGGTCCTGCCGGGTGCCCGGCTCGCCCCGTGGAACCCCGAGACGCCGCCGAGCCCCGCCGCGTACGCCCGCTTCTTCCGCGAGCTCGCCGACGCGCTGGCCGGCTGAGGGGCTGGCCGTCCGGGTCAGGACCGGGTGGTCGTGAGGCGGGTGCGCAGCGAGTCGGCGAACTCCTCGGCGCGGGCCAGCTGCGCCCGGAGTTCGGCGACGCGCTCCGCCGCGGCCTGCTCGTACCGGCGCACGCGGGCGGTGAGGGCGGCGCGCTCGTCGGGGTCGAGTTCGCCGGCCGTGCCGGCGCGGTCGGCGGCGAGGAGGTCGACGGCGGTGAGGAGCTCGCGGGTCTCGTCGAGGGTGAAGCCGAGCGGCTTCATGCGGCGGACGACCATCAGCCGGGAGACGTCCGCGTCGGTGTAGAGGGGGAAGCCGCCCGGGGAGGCGGCGGACGGTACGACCAGGCCGCTGTCCTCGTACTGCCGGATGGTCCGCAGGGAGAGTTCGGTCCGTGCGGCGACCTCGCCGATCTGCATGGGTCCGCCGGCCATTCGTACTCCGCTCACGCGTCAGGTCCTTCCTCGTACGGGGCTGCCCCAGGGCGCGGCTTCCGCGCATTACATCCCATTCGTCCTAACTTCATCACTTATGAGAGCTGGAAGTGCGGCGAAACGCCTGCTGGTCGGTCGTCCGTTGGACAGTGGTCGGCTCGGCGAGACGCTGCTGCCGAAGCGGGTCGCCCTGCCGGTCTTCTGCAGCGACCCGCTCTCCTCGGTCGCCTACGCCACCGAGGAGATCCTGCTGATCCTGGCCCTGGGCGGGCTCGCGGTGCTCCACCTGGCCTGGTACGCGGCGGCCGGCATCGTGATCCTGCTGCTCGTCGTCGTCGCCTCCTACCGGCAGACCTGCTACGCCTACCCGGGCGGCGGCGGGGCCTATGTCGTCTCCGCCGAGAACCTCGGGCAGCGGGCGGCGCTCACGGCCGCCTCCGCGCTGCTCATCGACTACGTGATGACCGTCGCGGTCTCCGTCGTCTCCGGGGTCGCCGCCATCACCTCGGCCGTCCCCTCGCTCGACGGCCACGCCGTCGCGCTGTCGGTGTTCTTCGTCGTGGTGCTGGCCTGGATGAACCTGCGCGGGGTGCGCGAGTCGGGCCGCTGGTTCGCCCTCCCCACGTACGCGTTCATCGGCGTCGTCTTCCTGATGTTCGCCGTCGCGGCGGTGCGGATGGCGACGGGGGCGACGATCCGCGCCGAGTCCGCCTCGCTGCCGGTGGAGGAGGTGTCCGTCTACTCGGGGCTCGCGCTCGTCCTGCTCGGTCTGCGGGCCTTCGCCTCCGGCTGCACCGCGCTGACCGGCGTCGAGGCCGTCAGCAACGGCGTGCCCGCCTTCGCCAAGCCCAAGAGCCGCAACGCGGCCATGACGCTCGCGATCATGGGGGTGCTCTCCGCGACCATGTTCTTCGGGATCACCGTGCTCGCCATGGTCTACGAGGTCCACGTCGCCGAGGACCCCACCGAGCTCGGCCTCCCGCCCGGCACTCCGATGTCCACCGCCCTCGCCCAGATCGGCCGGGCCACCTTCGGCGACTGGCACGTCCTGTTCTACGCGCTCCAGGCCGTCACCGCCGGCGTCCTGGTCCTGGCGGCCAACACCGCCTTCAACGGCTTCCCGATGCTCGCCTCGGTCCTCGGCCGCGACCGCTACGCGCCGCGCCAGCTCTTCCACCGCGGCGACCGGCTCGTCTACTCGAACGGCATCGTGCTCCTCGCCCTCGCCGCGATCGTCCTCATCGTCGCCTTCGACGCCCAGCTGACCCGCCTCATCCAGCTCTACATCCTGGGCGTCTTCGTCTCCTTCACCCTGTCCCAGGCCGGCATGGTCGTGCACTGGCGCCGGGAGCTCGCCACCCCCGCGGGCGCCGCCGACCGCCACGGCATCCGGCGCCGGCTCGCGATCAACGCCTTCGGCGCCTGCCTCACGGCGGTCGTCCTCGTCATCGTGCTCCTCACCAAGTTCACCCACGGCGCCTGGATCGTCGTCATCGCGATGCCGGTGCTCTACGCCGGGATGAAGGGGGTGCGGCGGCACTACGAGGCCGTCGCCGCCGAGGTCGCCGTGGGCCCGGGGGAGCGTCCCCACGCCCTCGCCGAGAACCACGTCCTGGTCCTGGTGGCCTCCGTCAACGCGCCGAGCCTGCGGGCGCTGTCGTACGCCAAGACGCTGCGCCCGGCCTCGCTGACGGCGGTCACCGTCGCCGAGGACCCGGCCGAGGCGGAGGTGCTCCGCGCGTCCTGGGAGGCGCACGGGATCGACGTACCGCTGCGGGTGCTCCACTCGCCGTACCGCTCGATCGTCCAGCCCGTGCTGCGGCACGTCCGGGAGGCGCCCGAGCGGAGGGCGGACGCCGTCGTCTCGGTGGTGATCCCCGAGTACGTGGTGGGGCACTGGTGGGAGCAGCCGCTGCACAACCAGAGCGCGCTGCGGCTCAAGAGCCGGCTGCTGTTCATGAAGAACGTCGTGGTCGTCGACGTGCCCTACCGGCTCGCCTCCGCCCGCGAGCTCGCCGCGGCCGCGAAGGCGGCGGCGAACGCACGGGCCGCGGAGCCGGGAGGCGACGGGCCGGCGGCCGGCGGTGACGGCCGCGGCGTGCGGTGAGCCGCTCGGCGTGCGGGCGGCGGGCGGGGCGGGGGGCGAGCCGGGCGGAGTGGGGGTCAGACGCGGACCAGCGCGCCGTCCGCCCGCAGGTCGGCGAGGGCCGGATAGCCGTCCACCGCCATGATCAGGTCGGCCTCGGCGAGCAGCGACCGCAGGACGTGGACCACGCCGTCCTCGCCGCCGGCCGCGAGCCCGTAGGCGTACGGGCGGCCGACGCCCACCGCCGTCGCGCCGAGCGCCAGCGCCTTCACCACGTCCGCGCCGCCGCGCACCCCGGAGTCGAAGAGCACCGGCAGGCCCTCGGCCGCCTCGACGACGCCGGGCAGCGCGTCCAGGGCGGCGAGGCCGCCGTTGGCCTGCCGCCCGCCGTGGTTGGAGCAGTACACGGCGTCCACGCCGCCGTCCCTGGCGCGGCGGACGTCCTCCGGGTGGCAGATCCCCTTGAGGATCAGCGGAAGATCGGTGAGCGAGCGCAGCCACGGCAGGTCGTCCCAGGTCAGCGGGTTCCCGAAGATCTGCGTCCACTCCCGCACCACCGCCCCCGGGTCCTCCTCGGGCGCCTTCGCGAGCCGGGCCCGGAAGACCGGGTCGGAGGTGTAGTTGGCGAGCGCGTGGCCGCGCAGCTGCGGGAAGTTGCCGGTGCTCAGGTCCCGCGGGCGCCACCCGGTGATCCAGGTGTCGAGGGTGACGACGATGCCGCGGAACCCGGCGGCCTCGGCGCGCCGCACGAGGCTCGCGGCCAGCTCGCGGTCGGTCGGCGTGTAGAGCTGGAAGAGGCCGGGCGTCGTGCCGAACGCCCCCGCCACCTCCTCCAGGGGGTCGACGGAGAGCGTCGACGCGACCATCGGCACCCCGGTGCGGGCCGCGGCGCGCGCGGTGGCCAGGTCGCCGTGCCCGTCCTGGGCGCACAGGCCGATCACGCCGACGGGCGCCATGAACAGCGGGGAGGGCAGCGTCAGCCCGAACAGCTCGACGGAGAGGTCACGCCGCGCGGCGCCGACCATCATCCGGGGGACGAGGCCCCAGCGCTCGAACGCCCGGACGTTCGCCCGCTGGGTGTGCTCGTCGCCCGCGCCGCCCGCGACGTAGGACCAGACCGACGGAGGGAGAGCGGCCCGGGCCGTCGTCTCCAGCTCCGCGAACGCCATCGGGTACTTCGGCTGCACGCCGAAGAGGCCCTCGAAGTAGATCTCGTTCTGGTACTCCCCGAACTGCTGGGTCACTGTGCTGCTCCTTCTCGGTCGTGGCACCGGGGACCAGGGTGCCGCCCCGGGGCGGCACGGGCCAGGGAGCGGCCGGCGGGATCGCGCGGGTGCCACCCGCCGGGTCCGGCGGGTGCGGGCCCCGCCGCCGGGTTCGACCGGAGGCGGCGGTGCGGGCCTCGGCGGGTCAGGGCCAGACCAGGCAGTACGGCTGGTGGCCGGCCTCGTGGAGGCGGACGGAGAAGTCCTGCCACTCGTGGAGCAGCTGGTACACGTCGAAGGCGTCGCGCGGTCCGCCGCGGTCGGGGACCGTCGACCAGATGAAGGCGGCGGCCCCGACCGACTCCTCGCCGATGCCGCGCAGCGGGTCGACGACGGTCATGGGCAGCTTCACCACGGCGTAGTCGGGGTGGAGGACGACCAGTTCCAGCGGGGGCACCTTGTTCAGGGGCATGCCCTGGATGCCGGTCAGGACCATGGCCGCTATGGTCTCGGGCTTGATCTTGGTGAACATGCCGCCCATGCCGAGCTCGTCGCCGCCGAGCTCCTCGGGGCGCATCGAGATGGGGACCTGGGCCGCGGTCGCGCTGTTGGGCGCGCCGAAGTACTTGTACGTCACCCCCAAGCTCCGGCTCCCGCCGACAGGGGGCGGTTCCGCCGCGGGTTCCGGGGTCGCCCGGCCCTCCGACCCGGCCGGATCCTCCCGCCGCCGGCGCCGGTGCCTCCCCCGCCGGGCAGACTCCGGACCCAGGTCGTCCGTCCCCTCGCCCGGTCCGCCACCGCGATGCATATCTCCACCCGACTGCTTTTTCTCGGCAACACGACGGTGCCGCGCAACCCGATCATCGTGTCAGTGACCTCCCCCGCGTTCGTACGGTGAAACACCTGTCCGCAAGAACGCCGTGGCCTCTGACACCATGGATTCCGTGAGTCATCCCTATGACGCCCCAGTTTCGCAGACGTAGAAGGCGGGCGCCCCGGCGTCGTACCCAGGATGTCCACGCCGTCCCTCCGTTCCCGATGTCGTGCCCGAAGTCGTTCTCGCAGGTCAGGATCACAGTGCCGTATTCATACGAAGCCCCAGTCTCACAGACGCTTTTCGACCGCGCTTCCCTCGTGACGCCCGGCGGCGTGAACTCACCGGTACGTGCCTTCCGGGCCGTGGGCGGAACGCCCCGGTTCATGGTGTCCGGTTCCGGTCCGTACCTCACCGACGCGGACGGTCGTGAGTACGTCGACCTGGTCTGCTCGTGGGGGCCGATGATTCTCGGCCACGCGCACCCGGAGGTCACCGCCGCGGTGCAGGCCGCCGTCGCCCGCGGCACCTCGTTCGGCACGCCCGGCGAGGGCGAGGTCGCGCTCGGCGAGGAGATCGTCGCGCGGATCGAGCCGGTCGAGCAGGTGCGTCTGGTCTCCTCGGGTACGGAGGCCACGATGTCCGCGATCCGGCTCGCCCGCGGCTTCACCGGGCGCGCCAAGGTCGTCAAGTTCGCGGGCTGCTACCACGGCCACGTGGACGCGCTGCTGGCCGCCGCCGGTTCCGGCGTGGCGACCTTCGGCCTCCCGGACACGCCCGGCGTGACCGGTGCGCAGGCCGGCGACACCATCGTGCTGCCCTACAACGACCTGGCGGCGGTCCGGGAGGCCTTCGCGGCGCACCCGGGCGAGATCGCCTGCGTCATCACGGAGGCCTCGCCCGGCAACATGGGCGTCGTCCCGCCGGCCGAGGGCTTCAACCAGGGTCTGGCGGACCTGTGCCGGGAGAACGGCGCGCTGTACATCTCCGACGAGGTGATGACCGGTTTCCGCACCAGCCGGGCCGGCTGGTACGGCGTCGACGGCGTGAAGCCCGACCTGATGACCTTCGGCAAGGTCATGGGCGGCGGCTTCCCGGCCGCGGCGTTCGGCGGCCGCGCCGACGTGATGGGGCACCTGGCCCCGGCCGGACCGGTCTACCAGGCCGGCACCCTCTCCGGTAACCCGGTGGCGACCGCCGCCGGCCTCGCGCAGCTGCGGCTGCTCGACGAGGCCGCGTACAGGACGGTGGACGCCGTCTCGGCGGAGATCCAGGCCCTGGTCACCGGCGCGCTGACGAAGGAGGGCGTGGCGCACCGGCTGCAGACCGCGTCCAACATGTTCTCGGTGTTCTTCACCGCGGACCGGGTGACGAACTACGACGAGGCCAGGAAGCAGGAGGCGTTCCGCTTCAACGCCTTCTTCCACTCGATGCTGGCCGACGGCGTGTACCTGCCGCCGTCCGCGTTCGAGTCCTGGTTCGTGTCGGCCGCGCACGACGAGCGGGCGGTCGAGCGCATCGCCGCCGCCCTGCCGGCCGCCGCCCGCGCCGCCGCGGAGGCGACGGCATGAGCGACGCCACGAGCCTTCCGACGAGCGACCAGGACATCACCGTCGTCCACCTGATGCGCCACGGCGAGGTGCACAACCCCGACGGCGTCCTCTACGGGCGCCGCGCGGGCTACCACCTGTCCGAGCTGGGCCGTCAGATGGCGGACCGGGTCGCCGAGCACCTGGCCGACCGCGACATCACCCACGTCGTGGCCTCCCCGCTGGAGCGGGCGCAGGAGACGGCGACGCCGGTCGCCAAGGCGCACGGCCTCGACCTGGCCACCGACGAGCGGCTGATCGAGGCGGCGAACGTCTTCGAGGGGAAGACCTTCGGCGTCGGCGACGGGGCGCTGCGCAAGCCGGCGAACTGGAAGCACCTCACCAACCCGTTCCAGCCGTCCTGGGGCGAGCCGTACGTCGAGCAGGTCGTGCGGATGATGGGCGCGCTCGACGCGGCCAAGGACGCGGCCCGGGGCCACGAGGCGGTCTGCGTCAGCCACCAGCTGCCGATCTGGATCGTCCGCAGCTTCGTGGAGAAGCGGCGGCTGTGGCACGACCCGCGGCGGCGCCAGTGCACGCTCGCCTCGCTGACCTCCTTCACCTACCGCGGCGACAAGATCGTCTCGGTCGGGTACAGCGAGCCGGCCCGGGACCTGGTCCCGGCACACCTCCTGGCGGGGGCGAAGCCGGTCAAGGGCGCGTCGAAGGCGTTCGGGGCCTGACGGGTCCTCCCGGAAGGGACGGCGTAGTTCCCGCGGGAAGGCGCCCCGGTTCTCCGGGGCGCCTTTCGCGTGCGTGCGCCGCTCCACTGGACAGCGTGCGGGCGAAGGTCCACAGTTCAGGGCGTTCGATGATGTTCATGTCATCCGAACGTCCTTAAATTTTTGTGCTATTTCCCGGAACCTCCGTGTTCCTCCCTGCATCTCACTCATTGTCGGTTTGGATGACGTTCAGTTCATACGTCAGCGCGAATGGGGATGTCATGCGCGGGATCAGCGGTATCAGTCGAAGGAGGCTGCTCGGGGCGGGTGTCGGGGCTGCGGCGGCCGTCGGCATCGCCGGGTGCGGTACCAACAACCAGGACAAGCCGGGACGTTCCGGACCCGGCAAGGGGGGCGACGTCACGACGGACCCGACCGCGCCCACCCCGAGCAAGGACGACGCCCGGCTCATCGGCGACGGTTCCACCGCCGACACCGGCAAGCAGCCGCACCAGCCCGACACGCCCGTCCCGCTCGAACCGGGCCAGACGCCCCCGCAGTTCGTGATCTTCTCCTGGGACGGCGCCGGAGAGGTCGGCAACGGCCTCTTCCCCCGCTTCCTCGAACTCGCGAAGAACCACGACGCGGCGATGACCTTCTTCCTCTCCGGGATCTACCTCCTGCCCGAGGCGAAGAAGGACCTCTACCGCCCGCCGAACAACCGCGTCGGCGCCTCCGACATCGGCTACCTCACCGACGCCCACATCAAGGACACCCTGAAGTACGTCCGGCAGGCGTGGCTGGACGGCCACGAGATCGGCACCCACTTCAACGGGCACTTCTGCGGCGGCTCCGGATCCGTCGGCAACTGGACCCCGGCCCAGTGGCAGAGCGAGATCGACCAGGCCACCAGGTTCGTCACCGAGTGGAAGACCAACAGCGGCTGGACCGACCTCGACCCGCTGCCCTTCGACTACTCCAAGGAGCTCGTCGGCGGCCGCACCCCCTGCCTCCTCGGCCAGGACAACCTGCTGCCCACCGCCAAGCGGCTCAACTGGCGCTACGACGCCAGCTCGCCCGGCGGCCGGCAGATGTGGCCCGACAAGCGCCAGGGGATCTGGGACCTGCCGCTCCAGGCCGTGCCCTTCCCCGGCCACAGCTTCGAAGTCCTCTCGATGGACTACAACATCCTCGCCAACCAGTCGAACAACACGACGAAGGGGATGCCCTCCCGCTACCCGGGCTGGCGCAAGCAGGCCACCGAGGCGCTCCTCGGCGGCTTCACGCGCGCGTACGAGTCGAACCGCGCCCCCTTCTTCATCGGCAACCACTTCGAGCAGTGGAACGGCGGCATCTACATGGACGCCGTCGAGGACGCGCTCAAGGGGATGGCCGGAAAGAAGGACGTCAGGCTGGTCTCCTTCCGGCAGTTCGTGGACTGGCTCGACGTCCAGGACCCGCTGATCCTGGACAAGCTGCGCTCGCTCGACGTGGGACAGAAGCCCACCGGCGGCTGGAACACCTTCCTCACGGCCGCTTAAGCAGCCTTGACAAGGGGCTTTACGGGCACGTAGGGGGGTGCCCAAGATCCCCCAAACGCCCATGCGAAACTTTTCACATGAGCCTTAGCCGTGCCCCTCGCCGCACCCTGCTCGCCGTCGGAGCGCTGACCGCCGCCCTCACGCTCTCGGCCTGCGGCGACGACAGCGGCAAGTCCGGCGGCGGTGGCAACACCAACTTCGTGACCAACACGGGTGGCATCTCCACCGCCGCCAAGGGCGAGCGCGCGGCCACCGGGAAGCTCGCGGGCGAGACCCTCGACGGCAAGCAGCTCGACGTCGCCGACCTCAAGGGCAAGGTCGTGGTCCTCAACGCCTGGGGCTCCTGGTGCGGCCCCTGCCGCGCCGAGGCCCCCCACTTCGCCAAGGTCGCCCAGGACCTCAAGGGCCAGGGCGTCGAGTTCGTCGGCCTCAACACCCGCGACCCCAACAAGCAGCCCGCCCTCGCCTTCGAGGAGGACTACGGGGTCCCCTACCCCAGCCTCTACGACCCGCAGGGCAAGTTGATCCTCTTCGGTTTCCCCAAGGGCACCCTCAGCCTCCAGGGCATCCCCTCCACCGTCGTCCTCGACAAGGAGGGCAGGATCGCCGCCCGCTCGCTCATGGCACTCGACGAGAAGAAGCTCCGGTCGATGATCGAGCCGCTCCTCAAGGAGAAGTGAGCCCGTGAACGAGACGGTCACCAGCGGAGCCCTGCTGCTCGCCCTCCCCATCGCGGTCCTCGGCGGACTGGTCTCCTTCTTCTCGCCGTGCGTGCTCCCCCTCGTCCCGGGCTACCTCTCGTACGTGACCGGCGTCACGGGCACGGACCTCGCGGAGCGCCGGCGCGGCCGGATGACCACCGGAGCCGTCCTGTTCGTCGCCGGCTTCTCCGCCGTGTTCGTCTCCGGCGGGGCGCTCTTCGGCTACTTCGGCGCGACGCTCCAGGAGTACCGCGAGACGCTCACCACGGTCCTCGGCGTGCTCATGGTCCTCATGGGCGTCTTCTTCATGGGCCTGATGCCCTGGCTCACCCAGCGCGAGTTCCGCTTCCACCGGAAGCCGGCCGCCGGGCTGATCGGCGCCCCGCTGCTCGGCGCGCTCTTCGGCATCGGCTGGACCCCGTGCATCGGCCCGACCCTCGCCTCCGTCCAGGCGCTCGCCTTCCAGGAGGCCAGCGCGGGGCGCGGCGCGATACTCGCCTTCGCGTACTGCGTCGGCCTCGGCGTACCGTTCGTCCTCGCGGCCCTCGCGTTCCGCAAGGCGCTCGGCACGTTCGGCTGGGTCAAGAAGCACTACGCCTGGGTCATGCGGATCGGCGGCGGCATGATGATCGTCACCGGTGTCCTGCTCCTCACGGGCGCGTGGGACAGCATGGTCGCGACGATGCAGGGCTGGTCCAGCGGTTTCACGGTGGGGATCTGAGTTCCATGAGCAAGACCGATACGAGCGAGACCGGACGCACCGCGGAGGAGGCGGCCGGAGCGCAGCTGTCGACCGCCCCCCGGGAGGACACCGCCGTCGGCGGCCCCGTCCTCGGCGTCGTCGGCTGGGTCCGCTGGTTCTGGCGTCAGCTGACCTCGATGCGGGTCGCGCTGATCCTCCTCTTCATGCTCTCCCTGGGCGCCGTCCCCGGCTCCCTCGTCCCGCAGACCAGCGCGGACGAGCTCAAGGTGCAGACGTTCAAGGCGGCCCACCCCACCCTCACGCCGCTCTACGAGAAGCTCCAGTTCTTCGACGTCTACAGCTCGGTGTGGTTCTCCGCGATCTACATCCTGCTGTTCGTCTCCCTCATCGGCTGCATCGTGCCGCGGACCTGGCAGTTCGTCGGCCAGCTCCGCAGCCGTCCGCCGGGCGCCCCGCGGCGCCTGACCCGGCTGCCCGCGTACACCACCTGGCGCACCGAGGCCGAGCCCGAGCAGGTCCGCGAGGCGGCGCTCGCCGTCCTGAAGGGACGCCGGTTCCGCGCCCACCGGGCGGACGACGCCGTCGCCGCCGAGAAGGGCTATCTGCGCGAGGCCGGGAACCTGGCCTTCCACGTGGCCCTCATCGTGATGCTCGTCGCCTTCGCGTGGGGCCAGCTCTTCAAGTCCGAGGGCGGCAAGCTGATCGTCGAGGGCGACGGGTTCTCCAACACGCTCACCCAGTACGACGACTTCAAGTCCGGCTCGCAGTTCGGCACCGACGAACTGGAGCCGTTCGGCTTCACCCTGAACTCCTTCACCGGCACGTACGAGAAGGGCGGCCCGCAGCGCGGCACCCCGCGCACCTTCGAGGCGGACGTCAGCTACTCGCGGGGCGGCGCGGAGAAGAAGGCGGTCATCCGGGTCAACGAGCCGCTCGAGGTCGGCGACTCCAAGGTCTACCTGATCGCCCACGGCTACGCGCCGGTCGTCACCGTCAAGGACGGACGCGGCAAGGTCGTCTTCCACGGCGCCGTGCCCATGCTGCCCATCGACAACAACATCACGTCGACCGGCGCGATCAAGGTCATGGACGGCTACCGCGACAAGAACGGCAAGAAGGAGCAGCTCGGCTTCACGGCGCTGTTCGTGCCGACCTTCGCGGGCGCCGGCAAGGGCACGATGTTCTCGCAGTTCCCGGCGCTGGACTTCCCGGTGCTCGCGCTCAGCGGCTACCACGGCGACCTGCGCGTCAACTCCGGCCTGCCGCAGAACGTGTACCAGCTGAACACCTCCAAGATGACCCAGTTCAAGGTCGACAAGGGGACCGGGGTCGCCCAGCGGATGCTGCCGGGCGAGACGATGACGCTCCCCGACGGGGCCGGCTCGATCACCTTCGAGAAGGACATCAAGGAGTGGGCGAGCTTCCAGATCTCGCAGCAGCCGGGGAACGGTCTCGCCCTCGCGGGCGCGATCGCCGCGATCGCCGGTCTGACCGGTTCGCTCTTCATCCAGCGCCGCCGGGTCTGGGTCCGCGCCGTCCGCGGTGAGGACGGCGTCACCGTCGTGGAGATGGCCGGGCTCGGCCGCAGCGAGTCCGCGAAGCTGCCGGAGGAGCTGGCCGACCTCGCGGTCGCCCTCACGGCCCAGGCGCCGCCGACGGCGGACGCCGCACCCCAAGCCGATCCGGAGGCCGATCCGGAAGCCGTACCGGTGTCCGCGGGCGAACCCGCGGACGACCCTGCCCCGTCTGGAGAGGCCGACAAGTGATCCTCGCCGCCACGACCAACGAGAGCCTGGCGCGGATGAGCGACCTGCTCATCTACTCCTCGATGGCCGTCTACACCCTCGCGTTCTTCGCCCACATCGCCGAGTGGGTGTTCGGCAGCCGCAGCAAGGTCGGCCGGACCGCCGCGGCCCTGACGCAGCGGACGCAGGCCGCCGCCGCGGCCGTGACCGTCCAGGTCAAGCAGGCCGGCGGCACCGCCGTGCTCGACAAGCCGAAGGTCGTCACCCGCTCCGCGGCCGGCACCCGGGACGTCCCGGACGGGCCCGGCGCGGCCGGCGGCACGGTCAAGGGCGACCTCTACGGCCGGATCGCCGTCTCGCTCACCGTCCTCGCCTTCGCGGTCGAGGCCGCGGGCGTGGTCGCCCGCGCGCTCTCCGTGCAGCGTGCCCCCTGGGGCAACATGTACGAGTTCTCCACCACCTTCTCCACGGTGGCGGTCGGCGCCTACCTCGGCTTCCTCCTCGCGAAGAAGAACATCCGCTGGATGGGCCTGCCCCTGGTGACGACCGTCCTGCTGGACCTGGGCATGGCCACCACCTGGCTGAAGACCCCCAGCGACCAGCTGGTCCCGGCGCTGGACTCGTACTGGCTGTGGATCCACGTCTCCACCGCGATCTTCTGCGGCGCCGTCTTCTACATCGGCGCCGTCGGGACCCTGCTCTACCTCTTCCGCGACTCGTACGAGAACAAGCTCGCGACCGGCGGCGACCCGGGCGCCTTCGCCCGCTCGGTCATGGAGCGGCTGCCCTCGGCGGCCTCGCTGGACAAGTTCTCCTACCGGGTCAACGCGGCCGTCTTCCCGCTGTGGACCTTCACGATCATCGCGGGCGCGATCTGGGCCGGCGACGCGTGGGGCCGCTACTGGGGCTGGGACGCCAAGGAGGTCTGGTCCTTCATCACCTGGGTCGGCTACGCCGCGTACCTGCACGCGCGCGCGACGGCCGGGTGGAAGGGGCGCAAGGCCGCGTACATCGCGCTCATCGCCTTCGCCTGCTTCCTCTTCAACTACTACGGCGTCAACATCTTCGTCAGCAGCAAGCACTCCTACGCGGGCGTCTGACCGGCTGCGCTAGCGGGTGACGGGCCCCGGGGCCACGCTGGAGACATGAGCGAGATAACCCGGGGCAGGTGCGAGACGCAGGACGGCGACACCCATCTGGTGCGGTTCGTGATCGACCTCCCGCACCCGGTGCCGGTGGTCTGGGCGGCCGTCGCCTCGCCCGAGGGCCTGCCGGGATGGCTCTGCGAGGCGGATCCGCTGGAACCACGGCTGGGCGGGAAGGTCACGCTCCGCTGGCTGAACGGCGACACCGAGGTCTCCGGGCGGGTGACCGCCTGGGACCCCGACTGCGTCGCCGAGTACACGGTCGAACCGACGCACGGCCGGATCCGGTTCCATCTGGAACCGGGGACCGGGGGCGACGGGGCGACCGTGCTGCGTTTCACCAACGAGTTCCAGGGCTCCCGCGCCTACCGCCTCGACTGCCTCGCCGGCTGGCACGACCACTTCGAACGGCTCGCCGCCGCGCTGGACGGGCGCCCCACGGACTGGCGGGACTGGACGCCCGAGCGGTGGCGCCACCTGCGCGAGCTGTACGCGCGGGACGACGAGCCCTGGCCGAAGTGGGTGCCGTGACCCGACGGGCTCAGTCCCGCTTCGGCGGCAGGCACGCCGCCGTCGGGGGCCTGCCCTCGGGCCACGCCGTCTGGACGAAGCGCTGGGTGCCGTCCTGGGCGAGCTCCACGATGGGGACCGCCTTGTTGTACGGGTTGCCGTGGTTGTCCAGGCAGATCCAGCCGCTCGCGCCCTCCACCCGCAGCGAGCCCTTGACCTGCGGCCACTGGGTCCCCACGTCCTCCTTCGCCGGATAGGCCGCGCCCTCCGGGGTCGCCTGGCGGATGGCGTGGACCGCCGTCGCCATCGCGTCGTAGGCGATGATCGCCTGGCCGTCCGCGAGCGCCACCGGCCGCTCCTTCGGGGCCGCCCGGGCGATGTCCGCCACGAAGTCCGCGTACGCCCGCGGGGAGCCGCCGGTCGCGGGTAGCCTGCGGCCCGGCGCGGGCTGCCAGGCGTCCGGGTGGGCGAGGGCCGCGTACCGCACGGTCAGCCGCGTCTTCAGGGCGTTCCGGTCGAGCTTCTTGTCGGCGCCCAGGTACGAGCCCTCGTCGCCGGTCAGGACGGTGAAGGCGCGGTCGACGCAGCCGCGGTCGCCGAGCGCGTTGATGAACTGGCGCAGCTGGGTGTGGCGCCCGGCGAAGAAGACGGTCTCGGTGCGGGTGTCGCAGATCAGATGGGTGATGTTACGGAAGGTGTTGGCGGTGGTGCCCTCCTGGGTGGGGTCGGCGGAGGAGGTGAACTCCTGCGGCTCCAGGGGCGCCTTCTTCAGGGACGCGGCGAAGGCGGCCTTCAGGGTGTCGACGTAGTGGTCGCCGCCGCGGGTGTCCTGGACGAGGAGCGCCTTGGCGGCGTCGACGCGGCCGAAGTTCGCCAGCGCCCGGGCCTCGTCGCCGTTGGTGGGGGAGACGCGGGCGAGTCCGGGGAAGGGCTTGCGGCCCGGGCCGTTGGCGATGTCGTCGGCGGTGATGGTCGTGCCCACGACGGCGACCCTGGCCCTGGTCAGGGCGGTGACCGCCTCGCGCATCTCGGTGGAGGAGGTCGCGATGCCGGAGACGGCCCGCAGCCGCTCGGGGCCGTCGGCCATCGCGACGAGCCGGTCGACGGTGGTGCGCCAGTAGGCGTTGCCCCGACCGGTGTTGGCGAGGACGAGCCGGATCGTGGGCCGCTGGCCGTTGGACCGCTGGTTGGCCCGGAGCTGGTAGGCGTACGCGCCCTGCACCTCGTGCACGACCTTGGCCCGCATGCCGGCGTCGGTGGAGGTCAGGGGCAGGAGCACGGCCACGGTCACGTACTCGCCGGCCGTGAGCCCGGCGTTCTCCCGGCCGATGGCCCGGGCCGCGTCGGTGAGTTCGGCGATGCCGAAGTCGTGGCCGTCGCCGTTGACGCCGACGCACTCGGCGCTGCCGGCCGGCCGGTCGACGCCCGGTGCGCAGGAACGGTCCTCCGGGGCGGTGAGGCGCACG
Source organism: Streptomyces sp. NPDC104202 (assembly GCF_055584185.1). Classification (NCBI taxonomy): domain Bacteria; kingdom Bacillati; phylum Actinomycetota; class Actinomycetes; order Kitasatosporales; family Streptomycetaceae; genus Streptomyces; species Streptomyces sp. NPDC104202. Next base: position 51,057 of record NZ_JBVJMN010000059.1, read on the forward strand.
ATGCCGTAGCCGCCGAGGCCGAGGACGACGGCGGCGGTGACGACGGAGGCGACGAGCCTCTGGCGGGGTGTGCGGACGCGGCGGCGCAGCCGGTCGGTCAGACGGTCGGGCATGGCGTCAGACTCCGTCCTCGCGGCCCGGCGGGAGCGAGGGCTCCCGCCGGGCAAGGATGTCGCGCGGCCAGTGGGTGGCCGCGTCCCAGAGCGAACCGCTGCCCGTCAGGTGACGGCCGGAGAGCCGGCGCAGTTCGTGCGCCAGCCGGTCGGCCACCTCGTCGTCGGGCAGCGCGAGCGGATCGGTGAGCAGCCATACGGCGTGCAGCAGCCGCCGTACGGAGAGGTGGAGTTCGGCGGCGTCGGCGTCGAGGCCGGTCGGCAGGCCGTCGACCGGGTCCTGGCCGAGCGCGACGGCCCGGCGCGGGTCGGGGCCCGGCCGGTCCCGCTCGCGCGGGTAGGGGGCGGCGGCGATGAATCGCAGCCGCCCGAGCCAGCCGAGGACGTCCTGCCCGGGGAAGCCGGCCCGCAGGTGGCCGACGGCCTCCTCGGTGCGGCCGAGCGCCAGGTCGTGGTGGAGGCGGTACGGGCCGGGCTCGGGCCCGTAGTGCCGGTGCAGGGTCTCGTGGACGGCGTGCCAGGCGGCGTAGTGCGGGTGGTCGCCGTCCTCGAAGCGGAGCCGGTGCAGGAGCAGGGCGCGCAGCAGGGGGTCGGCGACGAAGTGGCCGGGGCCCTCGGGCCAGTCCTCGGAGCGGAGCGCGTCGCGGACGCGCAGCGCCACGTCCCCGTCGAGGGACTCGCCCTGGAGCCGGGTGCGGGCCAGCATCCGGGCGGACTCCTCGTCGTGGGCGGCGGCGAGCACCGCGTACGGCCCGGGCCGGCGCACCGGGAGCAGTTCGGCGAGGAGGGCGGGGGCGACGGGCACCGGCGGGGTGTCCTCGCGGAGCTCCACCGTCAGATCGAGCAGGGCGCCCGGGGTGAGGCGGGCGCGGACGGCGGCGGGCGCCTCGCCGGCGGCCCGGCCCAGGAGGGCCACGCCGAGCGGGCGGCCGCCGGTCAGCCGGTGCACGGCGCGGGCGAGTTCGGCGGGGGCGCGGCCGGCCGGGTCGTGGCGGTCGAAGGCGGTGCGGGTCTGGGCGGGGGAGAGCGGGGTGAGGGCGACGGCGAGGATGCCGGAGCCGACGCTCGCGCCGCGCGGGCAGGGCGCCCGGTGGGCGGTCTCCGGCAGCCGGGTCCTGGTGGCCTGCCGCAGCCCCTCGTGGTCGTGGACGCGGGAGGTGGCGAGGACGACGACCCGGTCGCGGCGGCCCTCGGCGGAGCGGGCGCGCAGGATCGGTTCGACCAGCTGACGGCCGAGCGGTTCGTGGGCGTTGTCGAGGAGGAGCAGGGGCCGGCCGAGGCGGCTGCCGCGCCGGAGCCCGGTGTAGGCGTGGACCAGGTCCTCGGTGAGGGCGCCGACGAGGAAGTCCTCGGCCTCGCGCCGCCGCCGGCCGCCCTGCTCGAAGTCGATCGCGAGCTGCTGGAGTCCGGCCTTGCCGCGGCCGCCGGCGTTGCGGTAGCTGCCGTACCAGCTCTCGGAGGCGCGCTGGAGGCGGCCGAAGACCTCCTCCAGGACGGTCTCCACGGTCGCCTCGGCGAGGAGTCCGGCGAGCGGGACGGTGGCCTCGGCGAAGGTCGCCGCCAGTTTGGCGAGGACCTTGCCGACCCAGTTCGTGGCGGCGCCCCGGGTCGCGTCGACGGTCGCGAGCAGCGGCCCGAGCCGCTGGAGATCGCGGCGGGCGCGCTCGTCGTCCTCGCGGGACCAGCCGAGGGAGGCCACGGCGACCAGGCCGAGGGAGAGCCGGGGGAAGCGCACGGGGCGGGCGCCGAGCACCTTGGGGGACATCTGGACGGCGAGTTCGGCGAGCGCCCCGGTGACCGGGGTCCAGCCGGGGCCGTGGTCGGCGGGCGGCTCGACGTGGGCGCAGTCGAGCAGGGCCAGCGGCGTGTACCCCTTGTAGCGGTTGCGGACCTCCTTGAGCAGGGCGGTCTTCCCCATGCCGCGCCCGCCGGTGAAGACCGCGACCGGCGGGTCGTCCCCGTGCTCGTACGCCACCCGGGCCGCCCCGTACCGGGTGACCCCGCAGAGCCGTGCCACGAGCCCGCCGTCGTCCAGGACCGCCTCGCGGCCGTACAGTTCCCTGTCCATGCCCCGTCACCCCCGTCACAGTCAACTCAAGGATATCGACGGGGTGTTGGGAAAGCCTCGGGCTTTCGCCACGGCTTTCCACTCTGTTGCCGGGTTGTCGCCGGGACGTCGCCGCTCCGTGGCGAGGGCGTCCCCCGGCGGGGCCGGCTCACTCGTCGCCGATGTCCTCGTTCCACAGCGCCGGCTGCTCGGCGACGAACCGCCGCATCAGCGCGGTGCATGCGGGATCGTCGAGCACCAGGACCTCGACTCCGTGCTCCGCCAGCCAGTCGTGCCCGCCGTGGAAGGTCTCCGCCTCCCCGACCACCACCCGCGAGATCCCGAACTGCCGCACCAGGCCGGAGCAGTACCAGCAGGGCGAGAGGGTCGTCACCATCGTCGTGCCCCGGTACGAGCGCTGCCGGCCGGCGGCCCGGAAGGCGGCGGTCTCCGCGTGCGCCGACGGGTCCCCGTCCTGTACGCGGCGGTTGTGCCCGCGCCCGAGCAGCGTCCCGTCCGCGCCGTACAGCGCAGCCCCGATCGGGATCCCGCCCTCGTCCCCGCCCGCCCGGGCCTCGGCGAGGGCGGTGGCGAGCCACCGGTGGGCTTGTTCCTGGTCCATGCGGGGAGCCTTCCCCGGCGGGCCCGGGTCGTCACACCTGCTGGTGGCCCTCGTCCGTCGGCAGCGGATCGGCGACGAAGGTCCCCTTGCCGTGAACGGTCAGGATGAGACCGCGTTCGCGCAGGACCCGAGCGGCGCGGCGGACCGTGAGGTAGGCGACCCCGTACTCCTCGGCCAGGTCGCGCTCGGCGGGCAGGCGAGCACCCCGGGGCAGCTCTCCCGCCGAGATGCGAGCCGCGATGTGGTCGGCCACCGCGACGTAAAGCAGCTGGGGGCCCTGCGGGTTGAACTCGGGGATCTCGCCGTGGTCGTTCACACGACCAACGTAGGCATCGAAGACCTGTGCTAACCAGTGTTGAGCTATGCAGAGCTATACATGCCTCATAGGGTCGTCAGACACGAAGACCCCGGCGAGGTGGCTAGACCTCCCGGGGCATGGCCACCAACTACCAACGGAGTTGATGACGTGCGGAACCCTATCGCGCGGGTCCTGGGGCGGGCCTGGATCCCGCTCCTTCTCTGGCTGCTGATGCTCACCCTGCCGCCCACCGGCCGGCACCGGCCCCGGCCGGTCGCCCACCGCTCGCCCCGGCCCCGCCGCGCCGCGGCCCCCGGGCCCCGCCACCGCGTCCCGGCCCGGCGGTCCCCCTACGCCCGGGAGCAGGCGATGCTCCTCGACGGTGCCCGGTCGCCCCTGGAGCGGCCCTACCTCGCGGCGGCCTCGGCGCGGGACGAGCAGCGACGGCGGCGGCGGGCGCTGTGGCTGGCGACGGTCGGGGTCGACGTCGACCAGCGGAACATCCACGCCGGGAGGGCCCGATGAGCCGCTGCGGGGCGCGGAGGTCCGTGTTCGCCGTGGCCGAGGTGGTGCGGCCGGTGTGGGGCGGTTCGGTCTGCGTGCTCGCCGTGGGGCACGACGGGCACCACCGCGATCGGGCCGGTGACGGCTGGTGGGTGACGCCGGAGATCGCCGACGCGGTGAGTCTGTCGCTGCTGGGCCACGGGCTCGGCGCCGTGCCCGAGCCGCCGGAGTTCACCTCGCCGCGCTGCGTCGTCGGCCCACCGCGACCGCTGCCGGGACCATGTGCGCCGGGACAGCGGCGTGGAGGGGGTCGTCCCCCTCGTGTGCGGGTGCCCCTGTCATCCGGCGCCGCCGGCACGCGGGGTTCCGCCGGAGGGGTGACCGCCGCGCGGCGGTCGGCACCGGCCGAACCGGTCCGCCTCGCCGCCGATCGGCTGAGGCGCGGGGCCGCACCGGCCCGGTGCGGGGACGGCGGGCGGCGGCCGGTGTTGGCTGGCGGAGCGTCCCGCCGTTCTGCGGGGTGCTCCGCCGTACCACCGAGAGGTCCCGCCATGCGTTCCCTGCTGACCGCCCTCGCCACGGGTGTCTTCGTCCTCGGCGCCGCCGGCGTCGCGAGTGCCGACGTGAACGTCGAAGTAGAGCCGGAGGGCTCGTACACGGTCGTCTTCGGCGACTGGCTCCAGTTCGCGAAGGACGACGTGTTCAACGCCGGCCACGACAACACGGTCGGCTCCGACAACTGACCCTCGGGTCCGTGGCCGTGGGGGGGGGGGGGGGGGGGCCGAGGGGAAGGGGGGGGGGGGGGGGGGGGGGGGGGGGGGGGGGGGGGGGGGGGGGGGGGGGGGGAGGGGGGGGGGGGGGGGA